>MGTJ01000068.1 GCA_001799395.1 Desulfobacterales bacterium RIFOXYA12_FULL_46_15
AGACCTGGGTCTTGACACTGATGATATCCTTCTGGTTTCGGCAAAAACCGGTATTGGGGTCGAGAGGATATTCGAAGTGGTTGTAAAGAAAATCCCGGCGCCTGTGGTGGACCAGGATGTCAATTTTAAAGCCCTGATATTTGATTCCCATTATGACCCGTTCAGGGGTATTATTGTCCATTTCAGGATTTTTGAGGGCGGGATCAAAAAAGGGGACAGAATCCAGTTCATGTCCAATGACGCCCAGTACAAGGTTGAAGAAGTCGGTTTGTTCCAGATTGTCCGGCAGCCCCAGGCCGAACTCGTGGCAGGGCAGGTGGGGTATTTTATTGCCGGTATAAAAAATATCAGTGACGTTAAGACCGGGGATACGGTCACCATGCCGGAACGGCGATGCGATAAACCCAAGAGCGGTTTTAGGGAACCGACGCCGGTTGTTTTTTCATCCATGTATCCGGTGGCTGCCGATGATTATCCGCAATTGACAGAGGCCCTGGAAAAATTGAAATTGAACGATGCTGCGCTGATTTATGAAAAAGACAGTTCCGCTGCCCTCGGGTTTGGATATAGATGCGGATTTTTAGGGCTTCTTCATCTTGAAGTGGTCCAGGAACGGCTGGAAAGGGAGTATGATGTGTCCCTGATTCTTACATCACCATCGGTCCAGTATGAAATCACCTATACTGACGGTGTTGTGAAAATCATTGACAACCCGGTTCAATATCCTGATCCGTCGGAGATTTTAAAGGTCAGGGAACCTGTTATCAATGCATCCATTATCGTGCCTGATAAATACATGGGCAATGTCATGCAGCTCTGTCATGAATTCAGGGGGGTCAGTAAAAATTACCAGTACCTTACCAGCAACCGCATGGAGATGAAATTTGAATTGCCACTGGCAGAAGTCGTTTACGAATTTTATGACCGCCTGAAAAGCGTTACCCAGGGCTATGGATCCTTTGATTATGTTGTTGCCGGATACCAGGAAACAAACCTGGTGAAACTTGATTTCCTCATTAACGGGGAACGGGTGGATGCTCTGTCCCAGCTCATCCACCGGGATAAGGCCGAGGCAAGGGCCAGGATAGCCTGTAAAAAATTAAGGGAAGAAATTCCAAGACAGCAATTCAAGATTCCCATTCAGGGTGCCATCGGCGGCAAGATCATTTCCAGGGAAACCATTTCCGCGTTCAGAAAGGATGTGACTGCCAAATGTTATGGCGGGGATATTTCAAGAAAAAGAAAGCTTCTGGACAAACAGAAAAAAGGAAAAAAACGGATGAAGATGGTCGGTTCAGTTGAGATTCCTCAATCTGCATTTTTATCGGTCCTCAAAAACGAATAATGAAAAAGCAGGTCAGCGTCTCCTGTCCCATGGACTGTTTCGATCTTTGCAGGTTTGTGGTGACAGTGGAAAACAACAGGATTGTCCGTCTCCAGGGGGATAAGAATCATCCCCTCACAAAGGGGGTGATCTGTAAAAAAGGCAGATCCCTGGTTCAAAGACTGTATCATCCGGAAAGGATTCTTTCTCCTCTTATCCGGCAAAACAATAAATTTGTCAAAGCATCCTATCAAGAGGTCTTTGATATTATTGCTGAAACGCTTGCATCCATAAAGACAAGCCATGGACCAGCAGCCGTTCTCAATTATAACGGGGATGGGTATGGCGGATTAAAAGGAAAAATCCAGACCCTGTTTTTCAATTGTTTCGGCGGTGCGTCCCGGCAACAGGGGAGCCTTTGCTGGGGTGCCGGTATGGCAGCCCAGAAATATGATTTCGGCAATTCAAAAGGACATTTTCCAGATGATGTACTCAATTCCGGGTTGATTCTGATATGGGGGAGAAATCCGAAAGAAACCGGCATTCATCTTTTTTCCTATCTTAAACAGGCAGAGAAAAGGGGAAGCCGGGTTATTGTCATAGACCCTGTAAAATCGCCAACTGCCGGGGCATTTGATGATTATATCCGTATCAACCCGGCCACGGACGGTGCCCTTGCCCTTGCCATGGCCAATGTGATCATTGAAGCCGGTCTTTATGACAAGGCATTTATTGGCTCCCATGTTCTTGGATTTGATGCATTCAGATCCGAGGCGTCACTGTTTTCTCTGGAAAAAGCGGAAGCGATAACCGGGATACCTGCCGGAACCATAGAATCCCTTGCCTTATCTTATGCAGGGGAAAAAGCGGCGGCCATTTATATCGGGTATGGTCTTCAGCGGTACCATAACGGAGGGAATACAGTTCGGTGTATTGATGCCCTTGCCGCCATCACCGGGAAAATAGGGAAAAAGGGCTGCGGGGTAAATTATGCTGCCAAATCCATCAGCCCGTATCTGAATGACATGGAATTAAAAAGCCGGGACCATATCACAGCAGAACGCAGGTTTAGTGCCGGTAAGCTGGGTGAGTTTCTGGATGAGGCAAAGGCCCCGCCCATCCGTGCCGTTTTTGTTTCATCGGCCAACCCCCTGAACCAGTGCCCTGATCTTAAAAAGACAGCGGATGCTTTTTCAAAGATTGGGTTCAAGGTTGTTTTCGATCATTTCATGACAGATACGGCAAGGTTTGCCGATATTGTGATTCCGGCGGCTTTTGTGTTTGAACAGGATGATATTTTTACCACATCCATGTATTCTCCTTTTTTGAATTATTCACAAAAAGCAGTCGATCCGCCCAGGGACCTGATGCCTGAATTTGATTTTTTTCTCAGCCTGGCCTCCCGGATGGGGATTGAAAATCTTGGGTTTAAGGATTCTGACGATTACCTGAAAAAAAGTGTTGCTCCGTTGCTGGACAAATTCAACATTGCATATTCCGATCTTAAGGATTCATATTTCTGTATTGAAAAAGATCGGGTTGCATGGGAAGATCTGATCTTTGAAACCCGGTCCAATAAAATAGAACTCTACAGCGAACAAGCGTTAACAGACGGTATATCCCCGTTTCCCATATTTACCGGAACATTAAAAAGCAAGGATGATCTGCCTTTGCGTCTTTTAACCTGTCATACCGGGAAATCCATGCATTCTCAGGGATTTGTCTTTTGTGAGGATATGCCGGTGGTTTATCTGAACCGGAATACGGCACAAACCTATGGGATTCAGGACCAATCACATGTTTGTGTCAAAGGGGCAAAACACGCGCTTAAGGCAAGGGTTTCTGTAACCGATGATATCTGTGACAGCACCGTTTTTATTCACCAGGGATGGCGGCATAAAAGCGGTGCTGTAAATTTTCTGACAAATTCTCTTGTTTCAGATATGGGCGGGCAGGCGGCTTATTATGACAGCTTCTGCGCCATTGAAGCATCAGACTGAATTATTCCGCCTTATGCCAGGTCTGGGTTCGAAAAAAGAAAGCGATATAGCCCCTGACCATGAGTTTCCCATCTTCAATCCACATTTTACAGGTGTAAATTTTACCCTCCTTGGGGTCTAGAATGGTCCCGTCACTGTATTCGTTATCAGCTTTAACCAGATCCCTGACAATGACCATGCCTTTTGTGGGTTGGTTTTTACGGGGATCATCATCCGGACATTTATCACAAACCGGGTCAGGATTATCCCCTTCTTTTATAAAAAGCTCTTTAATCTGACCGGAATATTTCCCGTCTTTTTCATAGATTTCTACAATGGATTTGGGTTCACCAGTCTTATCATCAATTGTTTTCCATTTTCCAACAATGGAGGTATTATCTGCAGCAAAAAGGGAACCAATAGCCAAAAAATAAAAAATCACAGGGAAAATACAAAGCTTGAGAATTTTTTTCACGATCGACCTCCAATGAATATAAGATTAATAGAAAAACACTGTTAACCTTCTTACCCTCATGCTTTTTTGGAGTCAAGAAAAATCAGATTGCTTTAAGGATAAAGGTTTTGCTCACTGGAGAATGAATTTTTTAAGACTCTGGTACATCCTGTCGGACATGGAAGACAGCTCAGTATATGCATCAGAGGTGTTTTTTGCAATTTCCGAATTCTGAAGAACTGCGTCATTCATCTCGGAGAGGCTTGTATTGATTTCTGAAATACTGGCTGATTGTTCAACTGATGAGTTTGAAATTTCTTTAACGAGTTGGTTTACGTTTTCAACAAGGGCGTTTATTTTTACTAAGACTTCAGCCGTTCTGGAGGCATTATCCACACCTTTTTCAATTTCAATGGATGATTGCTTTATCAACTCGTTGGCCTGGGAAGCAACTTTGGCACTGTTGTCGGCAAGATTCCGGACTTCATCGGCAACCACTGCAAAACCTTTTCCGGCAGATCCTGCCCGGACCGCTTCGATTGAGGCATTCAGCGCCAGAAGTTTTGTCCTGGAGGCAATATCATTGATACGGCTGATGGCGTCCACTGCCTTTACACTGGTTGCCTCAATATTTTTCATTGAATCCAGCATCAACCCCATCCGGCTGTTTCCATCACCTGCCGCTTTAATGGCCTGGCCGCTGATGGTCTGAACCTGGAATGCATGTTGTTCATTATCCTTTGCCCTGCCTGCAATATTGTTCATGGAAGATGCAATCCGTTTGATTTCACCGGCCTGCTCTCCTGTATTCCGGGATAATGTCCGGGAGGATTCGGACAACTCATCTGTTTTTTGAATCAATGCTGAACTGATCTCAATAATCCCGGACAGGGTCTGTCCCAAGAGGTCAATAGATTCATTGATGCTGGTTTTCAGATCTAAAAGGTCGCCTTTCTGTTCACTGGTTACATGCTGGGAAAAATCGCCCCCGGCCACTGCGTCCATAATCCGGTTGATTTCCGTAATAACGGTCTGCAGGGCATTCATGAGGCTGTCAAAAGCCATGGCGGTCTGTCCTACTTCATCATCTGTCATGGAATGAACCCGGATGGAATAGGCTGAATTTTTCTCAACTTCCTGGACCGTTGTCTGGAGTTTGAAAAGGGGGGCTGAAATTGCCTGTATGATCAAAAAAGTTGCGATAAAACCTATGATAAGACCGATTACAATGATCAGACCGATATAAATCAATGCAGAATTTACCCCTCTCTTGGTTTTATCCTGTACATCCCTGTTGATCTGCTCGCTGGTTTCAAGGACTTTTACCAGAGCATTATTTACTTTATCTGTGGCCATTGAGAAATTTTGTTGTATGTCCCTGATGTGGATACCGGCTTCCAGGGTCTTTTGATGAAGATTAAATATTCCATCCTTTTCCAATACGCTTTTTTTCAATGGCTCATATTTATCGGTCAGGGTCTGCAACGCTGTTTTTTGTCTGTCTGTCTCAAGTTTCCGTTCTATGCGTTTCATCCGTGATGTGATGATATTGGCAAGTGATTCATATTTTTCTTGTAGCCGGGATAGGTTTTCCAGGTTCTGTTCGGCAAGATAGGCTTTTGTAAGATTCCGAAGCTCGGCAAGAAACGTCTTCAGTTGCAGGCCCCCGTTCAAAGCAGGGATACCGCTTCCGAACATTGCCAGAAGAAGGTCGGTGGGTTCTTTTGCGGTTGCATCCGGGGTCATGGAAATCTTTATGGCAATCTGTTCTTTTTGACCGATGGCGGATTGGGAGGCTTCAACAAAATCGGTCATTGCTGAATCCGTTGCCTGTTGCTGAAGATCAAAATCATTTAGTTTTGCGGTTTTGACGGTTTCAATTCCCAGCATTCCTTCATGGGCAGCCATGGCATTTTTTACCTGGTCAAAAAAAGTCTTATTTAAATTCTGAAGACCCTTTATATCCAGGCTGATTTTTCCTTTTTCCGAAATATCCGAAAGTTCTTTCAGATTCTGATCAATGGCGGTTTCAAATCCCTTGAGAAGGGGCTGGTTTTCTTTTATTTTTTCTTTATCATTTTCCGACAGAAGGTTTAATACGGTGATGTGGGCTTCCTGCAGGTTGTTGGAAAGAGAACTGGATATCCTGTTCAAGGGTGCAGCCATACCGGAAATGGTTTCAACATGGCTACGGATGGTCATGAGGAAAATCAGGCCGGACCCGCCTGCCCCGGCAATCATGATGATCAGGAATAAAAAGGCGAAGATCAGTTTTGTTTTTATCTTCAACTGATTAAAATATCGAATGGCAGACTCGATCCTGGATTTCATCATCTTTAACCTCATTTATAAAGCGATTAAAAAAACGTATCAGTCAGTATCAGTACTCTGTCAGCAACATAAATCAGCCGGAGCAATTTGAACGAGCGCTCAGTCTGTACGGTTTTTCAATAGTATTGTTTTAAAACTCTGTCAAGGTTTAATTTTATCCTGAAAGGAAAATAAAAGAAGAAAGAAGGAGCGGGATTCCAGGCAGGGTTTCCCCTGCCTGTGGTTCAGAGGATGGTTATCAGATCAAAGGTTTTCATGTTTGACTACCGGGTGTTTTTTCAGGTATTCCAGCCGGTTCAGGCCGTTGATATAGGCCAGGGCGCTGGCAATGATGATATCTGAATCCGCTCCTTTCCCAAGTGCCATGATCCCGTCTTCTTCCAGACGGACCATAACTTCGCCCTGGGCATCGGTTCCTTCGGTCAGAGCTGAAATGGTGAATCTTAAAAGCTTGGATTTGGTCCCGGTCAGCTTGGAGATAATATTATACACTGCGTCAATGGGGCCGGTACCCTCGGTGGCCCCCTGAACCGGCCGGCCATTGATGTTCAACTGGACACTGGCTGTGGGGAAAACCGTATTCCCGGACAGGACATGGATATACTCCAGACAGAAGGTTTCAGAACTTCTCAATACACCTTCATTGATCAGGGCTTCGATGTCTTCATCCTGGATATTTTTTTTCTTGTCAGCCAGGCGTTTGAATTTTTCAAAAACCCTGTCCAGTTCCTCTTTGGACAGATTATACCCCAGTTTTTGAACATGATCGTTCAAGGCGTGGCGGCCGGAGTGTTTCCCCAGAACCAGGTTGTTTTTATTAAGACCGATGGTTTCAGGGTTCATGATTTCATAGGTCATGGGGTTTTTCAATACACCATCCTGGTGGATACCTGCTTCATGGGCAAAGGCATTGGCACCGACAATGGCCCGGTTGGGCTGGACCAGGATGCCGGTGATCATGCTGACCAGACGGCTGGTGGGGTAAATCCGCTTTGTATCAATGGTCGTGGTCTGGGGGAAAAAATTCGGCCTTGTATGAAGCGACATGACCACTTCTTCAAGGGATGTATTACCGGCCCTTTCACCGATCCCGTTAACCGTGACTTCCACCTGTCTCGCACCTGCCTTGATGGCGGCCAGGGTATTGGATGTGGCAAGCCCGAGATCATTGTGGCAATGAACGCTCAATACAGCCTTATGCATATTTGGCGTGTTTTTCATGACATAGGTGACCAGCTCTGCATATTCTTCGGGGATTGCATACCCTACGGTATCCGGGAGGTTGACGGTTGTTGCACCCGCATCAATAACCGCTTCAAACACTTTGCACAGAAAATCAGGATCAGACCTTGACCCGTCTTCTGCTGAAAATTCCACATTATCGGTATAGGAGGCAGCCAGTTGAACCGATTTGACGGCCTGGTCCAGAACTTTTTCCGGGTCCATCTGGAGTTTATATTTCATGTGCAGTTCTGAAGTGGCAATAAAGGTGTGAATTCGAGGGTGTGCCGCATTTTTTATAGCTTCCCAGCCTCTTTTGATATCCTCTTCATTGGCCCGGCACAGGGCCGCCACCTGGGCGGTTTTCAGGGTTTCTGCAATGGCTTTGACAGATTCAAAGTCGCCTTCCGATGCAGCCGGAAACCCGGCTTCGATAACGTTTACACCCAATGTTTCAAGCTGGGTCGCGATCCTGAGTTTTTCAGCCTGGTTCATGCTGGCGCCGGGCGATTGTTCGCCGTCTCTTAAGGTTGTGTCAAAAATAATGATCTGGTTATCTGTTGTCATGTCATACCGCCTTGTGTTGATTGTCTAATGAAAGTTTGTATTGAAAACTGTCGGCCAGGGCCTGCCAGCTTGCTTCGATAATGTCTTCGGAAACGCCGATGGTGGAAAAAATGCCGTTTTCATCCCTGGATTCAATCAAAACCCTTACCTTTGCAGCAGTCCCGTCTTTGCCGTCAATGACGCGGACCTTGAAATCCACCAGGTGCATGGTATTGATCTGGGGGTAAATAGTGGCCAGGGCCTTTCGAAGAGCATTATCCAGGGCGCTGACCGGACCGTCCCCTTCGGCTGATGTGATTTCCGTTGTATTGCCCACCCGGATTTTAATCATGGCATGGGAATAGCAGGGGTGTTCCTTGTCTTTCTCCACCACCACCCGGAAGGATTCCAGTTCAAACCGGGGTTTGAACTGATCGGTGAGCTTTTCCATGATGAGTTTTAAAGAGCCTTCTGCTGCATCAAATTCATAGCCGTAATCTTCCAGGTCCTTGATGCTGGATACGATTTGATGGCCGTTGACCCCGTTTTCACCCAGATTCACACCCAGCTCTTTTGCCTTAAATTCAATATTGCTTTTTCCAGACTGTTCGGAAACAATCACCCGGCGTTTATTTCCCACAAGCTCAGGGGCCATATGTTCGTATGCCTTCGGGTTTTTCATGATGGCGCTGACATGGACCCCGCCCTTATGGGCAAAGGCGCTTCTCCCGACAAAGGGCTGTGAATTGTTGGGAGGCACATTGGCGGTTTCGGAAATGAACCTGGACAGGTTCAGGAGTTTTTCAAGGTTTTGGGAGGAAATACAGTCGCAGTTCATTTTTAGGGAAAGGATAGGAATGATGGCTGTCAAATCCGCATTCCCGCACCGTTCCCCATACCCGTTTATGGTCCCCTGGACCATGACGGCGCCGGCATGGACGGCAGTGACCGAATTGGCAACCGCCATGGCACAGTCATTGTGGGTGTGGATGCCGAAAATCACTTGGGGATGGTCTTTGAAATGCTCCACCATGGCCCTTGTTGCAGTCTCGATTTCACAGGGCATGGACCCGCCGTTGGTGTCGCAGAGAACCAGACAGTCTGCGCCGCCTTTAACGGCTGCCTCAAGGGTTTTGACAGCATATTCCGGGTTGGCCTTATACCCGTCAAAAAAATGTTCGGCATCATAGATTACCTCCCGTCCGTGACCGAGCAGATAGGTGACACTGTCCTTGATCATGGCCAGGTTTTCGTCTTTTGTATTCTGCATGATGGATTCCACATGCAAGTCCCAGGTTTTCCCGAAAATGGTGACCACAGGCGCTTCGCTCTTGATGAGAGCCCGGATATTGGCGTCTTCTTCACAGGTTTTATCAGGCCGCCGGGTTGACCCAAAGGCGGCAATCCTGGCATTTTTCAATTTAACATGTTTAATTTCTTCAAAAAAACTCTGGGCGCCCGGGTTTGATCCTGGCCACCCGCCTTCAATATACTGGATCCCGGCCTCATCCAGGCGTCTGGCAATTCTCAGCTTATCTTCAATGGAGAAAAAGATATTTTCCCCCTGCATGCCGTCCCTTAGCGTAGTATCGTAAAAAACTGCTTTTTTCATGATCTGTCCTGTTTATTTCTGATATTAAAACGCACTGTTATTTCCCATTTTCCCTTGCCAGGGCAATGGCCCCGGTGGAAGCGATCTCTATGATCCCCATGGGCTTTAAAAGGGAGATAATGGCCCTGTGCTTTTCCATATCTCCCGACACTTCGATGGTATAATGGGCAAGCCCCACATCCACAATCTTGCACCGGAAAATATCGACAATTCTCAGGATTTCCGCTTTTTTGTCCGGCTGGGCATTGACCTTGATCAGGGCAAGCTGGCGCTGAACATATTTTTTATCGGTCAGATCATTGACCGTGATGACATTGATCAGCTTGTGAAGCTGTTTTTTGATCTGTTCGATGATCTGGGGCTCACATTTTGTTACCATGGTGATCCTTGACACATTGGGCTCTGCCGTGCTGGCCACGCTCAGGCTGTCGATATTGAAACCGCGCCCTGAAAATAATCCTGCAATCCTTGAAAGAACCCCGGGTTCATCGTCTACAAGGATGGAAAGTAAATAGCTGTTCGTTTTCATCATGAATATCCTTATATATTAAACCAGAAGCATTTCCGTTATTGATCCGCCTGCCGGAACCATGGGGTAAACCGATTCTTCCCGTTCCACGGTAAAATCCATGACAACGGTTCCCTTTGTGTCCAGACCTTTGGCAAGAACCCTGGACACCTGGTCCGGTTTTGTACATCGAAGGCCGGTGGCGCCATAGGCTTCAGCCAGTTTTACAAAATCCGGGGCATTTTCCATATTGGTGGATGAATAAACCTTGTCATAAAATAATTCCTGCCACTGCCTCACCATGCCGAGATACCGGTTGTTGAGGATTACGATCTTTACATCAATTTTGGATTCCACGGCAGTCATCAATTCCTGGATATTCATCTGGATGGACCCGTCACCGGCAATATCCACCACCATTTTATCCGGGCAGGCAGCCTTAGCCCCGATGGCTGCAGGAAGACCGAACCCCATGACACCGAGTCCGCCTGAGGTGATGAAATGATTGGGTTCATCAAAATGATAATACTGGGCTGCCCACATCTGGTTCTGACCGACTTCGGTCGTAATGATGGCTTTTCCTTCAGTCAGTTCATAGAGTTTTTCAATGACATACTGGGGTTTGATGACATCATAGCTCTGTTCAAATTTCAAGGGCACGGCGCTTTGCCATTCCCTGATCCTGGCAAGCCATTCCTGTCTTTTTTCGGTAAGACCGGCCGGATTCTTCTCTTCCATCAGATGGATGATTTCTTTTAAAGCAGCTTTGCAATCTCCGACAATGGGGATCTGGACCTCAATATTCTTATGGATGGAGGTGGGATCGATATCAATCTGGACAATGGTGGCGCCGGGTGCAAATTTTTTGATATTTCCTGTGACCCGGTCATCAAACCTGACCCCTGCCGCAATCATGAGGTCGCAATGGCCGATGCTCATATTGGCCCGGTAGGTGCCGTGCATGCCGAGCATGCCGAGCCACAAGGGATCTGAACCGGGAAAAGCCCCAAGACCCATGAGAGAACCAGTTACCGGGATATTGGCCATTTTGGCGAGCCGGGTCAGTTCTTTTGATGCCTGGGAGAGAATAACCCCGCCGCCTGCAAAAATAACCGGTCTTTCCGCTTTTTGGATTAAGTCCGTCACTTTGTTGAGCTGTTTTTTATTGGGCTTATAAGTCGGCTTATAGGATTTTAAGGATATTTCACCCGGTTCCTCAAACTCCACCACGGTTTGAACAATGTCTTTGGGCAGATCCACGAGAACCGGTCCAGGTCTCCCGGACCGGGCCAGGTAAAATGCCTCTTTAATGGTAAAAGCAAGTTTTTCCACACTTTTAACAAGATAATTGTGCTTTGTGCAGGGTCTTGTGATGCCCACAATATCCACTTCCTGGAAGGCATCGTTCCCGATGAGGCCTGTCGGGACCTGGCCGGTGAACACCACCAGGGGGATGGAATCACAATGGGCTGATGCGATTCCGGTCACTGTATTGGTGGCACCGGGACCTGATGTCACCAGGGCGACACCCACGGATTTGTTGGCCCGTGCATAACCATCGGCGGCATGGACGGCTCCCTGTTCATGCCGCACAAGGATGTGTTTGAGCCCTTCCTGTTTTGCAAGGGCATCATAGATATCAATGACGGCACCGCCCGGATAACCGAAAATCGTGTCAACGCCTTCTGCCTTAATCATCTTGATGAGAATCTGGGCACCTGTAAGTTTCATTTCTCTCTCCTATAATGGTTCTTTAAATATGGCGCCCTTGCCAGCTGAACTGACCATCCGGCTGTACCGGGCCATAAATCCTGTTTTGATTTTAGGTTCAGGCTTTTTCCATCCTGAAAACCGGCTCCTGATCTCTTCTTCTGATATGAGAAGTTCAATGGTCTTGGCCGGGATATCTATTCTGATCTGATCGTTTTCTTTTACAACGGCAATAAGACCGCCGTCGGCTGCCTCTGGTGAAACATGGCCGATGGACGCTCCTTTGGTGCCGCCGGAAAACCTGCCGTCCGTGATCAGGGCAACGGTTTCATCAAGACCCATGCCGGCTATGGCCGATGTCGGGGTCAGCATTTCCCTCATGCCCGGTCCGCCGGCAGGCCCTTCATACCGGATGATAATGACCTCTCCTTTATTGATTTTATTTCCAAGTATGGCTTCTGTTGCTTCTTCTTCAGAATTGAACACCCTTGCCGGTCCCTGATGTTTCAGCATTTTTTCAAGAACGGCGGATTGCTTTACCACACAGCCTTCAGGGGCAAGATTGCCGAAGAGAACGGCAAGCCCGCCTTCTTTGTGATATGGGTTACTGACAGGCCGGATGACTCCTTGGTCTTTAACAACAACAGCCTCAAGATTTTTAGCCACGGTTTCAGAGGTAACGGTCAGGCAGGACAGATCCAGCATATCGTGATCAGATAGTTCTTTCATCACGGCCTGGATACCGCCGGCAGCATTCAGGTCTTCGATCCGGTCCTCCCCGCCCGGGCTCAGGGAACATAAATGGGGCGTTTTTTTGCTGACTTCATTAATAAGGTTCAGATTGATGTCCACATGGGCTTCATGGGCTATGGCCTTTAAATGGAGCACTGTATTGGTGGAGCACCCAAGGGCCATATCCACCACCAGGGCATTTTGAAACGCTTTTGGGGTCAGGATTTTATCCGGTGTCACATCTTTTTTTAAAAGCTCCATGATTTTCATCCCTGTCTCTTTGGCCAGCCGGATTCTTTCCGACATAGGCTCCGGAATGGTGCCGTTACCGGGGAGTGCCATACCAATGGCTTCGGTCAGGCAATTCATGGAATTCGCCGTAAACATCCCGGCGCAGGAGCCGCAGGTGGGACAGGCGGAATTTTCGATTTCCAGAAGCTCTTTTTCCGTCATCCTTCCGGACTGGACAGCACCCACGGCTTCAAAAACAGTGACCAGATCAATTTTTTTATTTTTATTCTGCGGGTGGCGGCCTGAAAGCATGGGGCCGCCGCTGATGACGATGGCCGGGATATTCAGCCGTGCTGCAGCCATGAGCATGCCGGGAATGATCTTGTCACAATTGGGCACCAGGACCAGGGCATCAAAGGGGTGGGCCATGGCCGTGACTTCAATGGAGTCTGCAATCAGTTCCCTAGAAGCCAGGGAATAGTGCATGCCTGTATGATTCATGGCAATCCCGTCACATATACCGATGGTTGAAAATTCCATGGGAGTTCCCCCGGCCATGCTGATGCCGGATTTGACCGCCTTGACAATGGTGTCAAGGTGCATGTGGCCGGGAATCAGTTCATTAGCAGAGTTGGCAATGCCTATCAGGGGCCGGGAAATCTCCTGATCCGTATAGCCCATGGCCTTCATCAGACTTCTGTGGGGTGCTCTTGCGATACCTTTTGTTGCAATGTGGCTTCTCATTTGTGTTTGTCTCCAAATTAAAAAAGCCGTTATCTGCCTTTTCGGGGCTGATAACGGCTTTTTTGTCTTTTCAGGCTTATGCCACTACGTGCCCCTTCTCCCGGAGGTGTTAATAATCACCTCCACGATAATAAGGACAAGTAGTAGTATGTTAATCATATTAGTCTTCATAATTTTTACTTTATATAAATAATATTTATTATATATAAATTTTATAGGTGTCAAGCAAAAAAACCAGTATAAAAAAAAACTTTACTAAAAATTAAATTTGACAAGCAAGTCCCGGGTTCTATATACTTTGTTACATCGGGAAGGCTCCAGCATACAGGTTTTTTGATAAATTTCCCTGTTTTTCAGTTTGATTGATTTTCAACAGCACTATTATAGTTAATGAATTCAGCTATGGATGATTCAAATAACCTAAGAAATTTTTCTCTTTTTTTATCAGGACTGATTCTTGTTCACTCCATCCTGTTTTTGAAATTGGGTGCGCCCGGTCTCTTTCTTTTCTGCGGCGTCTGTTTTCTGCTCATCATAGTCAATGCCCTGCATATCAGAAAGGACAAAAGGATTTTAGCCGGTCATGTTTTAAACGTGATATATCTTATCTATGTGATCGTACTCTGCCATAAAACAGGAGGATTTTACAGTGTCCTGATCTTTATGCTGTTTTTCACCCCGGTTCTTACAACAGTGTTCCCTGGGAAAAAAGAAAAAATAGGTTATAGCAGTCTTGCGCTTTGTGCTTTTTTGATTTTTTCTTTTGGGCAAGGCTTTCCTCTTGTAACTGCCATGCCTGAAAAATTGGTTAATTTAAGCTATTTCAGATTTGTGCATCTTTTTGCCTTGTTTGTATTTTTCAATGCTTCCATCCTGCTTATAATTGCAGAAAAAGGCAGGATACAGGGTTTGCTGAATCATGCCGAAGAAGAAAAGAATCGTATCGAAGAAGATTCAAAAACGGCAATGAAAATCAAAAATGAATTCTTAGCCAATATGAGCCATGAAATCCGAAACCCCATGAACGGCATTATCGGGATGATGCATGTTCTTCTGGATTCTGATCTTAATGAGGATCAGAGAAAATATTCTCAGATTGTATACAACAGCGCAATGGCTTTATTAACCATTGTCAACGATATCCTGGACCTGTCAAAAATAAAAGCAGGAAAACTTGAACTGGATATCCGGGATTTTGATCTGGAGGTTTCCATAAAGGATATTGTCGCTCTGCCCGAACTTCAGGCAAGGCAGAAAGGGATTGATTTTATTTATTCCATAGACCCGGATGTGCCCTGTCTGTTACAGGGAGATATCGGCCGGATACGGCAGGTGATCAATAATTTTACGGGAAATGCCATCAAATTCACAGACCAGGGTCAGGTCATACTTTCAATTAAATTGAAATCAGATGACAAATCTTTTGCCACCCTTTATTTCAGCGTGGAGGACACCGGCATAGGGATAAAGGAAGAAGTCATCGGTTCTCTTTTTGAATCTTTCACCCAGGCAGATATGTCCATTACAAAAAAATATGGAGGAACCGGCCTGGGGCTTGCCATATCCAAACTTTTTGTTGAAAAAATGAATGGAACCATAGGGGTTGAAAGTATTGACATGATCGGTTCAACTTTCTGGTTTACCCTTCCCTTAAAAAAACAGGAAGAGAAAAAAGAATCCCATGATCTGCCTTGTAAAGAACTAAGTGAATTAAAGGTCCTTGTGACTACTGACGGACTTGATCTGGGAAAAAATTTTGAAAAAAATTTAAATGAGCTTAAGATTGATTATAAACTGGCCTTGGATGAAACACAGGCTGTGAAAATGCTCAATCGTGCCTTTGAAGAAGATCAGCCTTTTCATCTGGTGATTATGGAAGCCAAAGAATCCGATACCCCGGCGGAACATATAGGCCGGCAAATCAAACAGGATGCTGATTTAAAACAGACAAGGCTCATGCTTCTGACTTCCATCGGGAAACAGGGGGATGCCAGGAGATTTGAGGAAATCGGGTTTTCCGCCTTTCTCAGCAAACCTGTTGAAAAATCACTTCTTCAGGACTGTATCAAGGCAGTGATCGAGGGGCCGGATGCCGGCATCGATCCTGCGCTTCCCATCATCACCCGTTACAGTATTATTGAAACAAAGAAACATTTAAGACTGATTCTGATTGTGGAAGACATGGAAACCAACCTGTTGACGGCCAAGGTCCTGATCGGGAAACAGGGATATAAGACTGATGAAGCAAAAAACGGTCTTGAGGCTGTTGAGAAATATCAGAAAAACCACTATGATCTCATCCTGATGGACTGTCAGATGCCCGTGTTGGACGGGTTTGAAGCTACCCGGAGGATCAGGGAAAATGAAAAAAACCGGAATCTTGCCCATACCCCCATCATTGCCATGACGGGGAATGCCTTTGACAGTGACAAACAGAAATGTTTTGAAGCAGGGATGGATGATTTCATTGCTAAACCGGTTGACCCTGAAACCCTGGCCAGGAAGATCAGTTCAAACCTGGCGGATATTAAAACGAACAAAGGGGATTCACCCGGAGAACAAAAAGAAAAAACCGGTTTTTACGGAGATGATTCCCCAAAAAAAGCATTGGCAGAATCCGATCCCCTTGTTGAGGAAGACCTAAGTTTTGACAGGAAAAAACTCCTGGAAAGATTTGGGGGCGATGAGGAAGCAGCGCTGATTATATTAGACTCTTTTTTCCAGGAAGCCCCTGAGTTCCTGGAAAAAATCGGGGATGCAATTAATAAAAAGGATATGGAAGAGGTTCGATGCAATTCCCATGCTTTGAAAGGGGCGGCTGCCAATGTTAATGCAGAGAGGTTGAAAAAAACCGCCCTGGAAATGGAAAACAAGGCAAAGAATGGCAATCCGGATTCTTTTGTTGAAATTTATCCAACACTTCAGAACGAATACCAAAGGTTTATGAGGGAAGCAAACCATGATAAATACTGAAAACATGTCTATCCTTATTGTGGATGATATGAAAAGCATGCGGCTGACTATCCGGAAAATGCTGCAAACTCTAAAAATAGGGGGAACTTTAAAATTTGCCGAAAACGGCAAGGAAGGCCTGGAGATATTGCATCAGTCAAGATGTGATCTTGCCATTGTGGACTGGAATATGCCGGTTATGAACGGAATTGAGATGCTCGAGACCATCCGGAATGATAAGGTTATCAGGGATCTGCCGGTAATCATGGTGACTGCTGAAGCTGAACGGGATATTGTTTCGGAAGTGGCGGAAACGGAAATTGACGGGTATCTCTTAAAACCCTTAACCCTTTCCTCTCTGGACAATAAAATCAAATCTGTTGTGGAAAAAGCCAATAACCCTGATCCGGCAACCATGCACCGGATTAAGGCAAGGGAACTTGAAGAAATGGGGGATTATGATTCAGCATTGGAACAAATCCGGATCGCACTGGTTCATAAGCCTTCTGCCTCCAGGCTCCTGCGCCAGCTTGGTTTGCTGAATTTTAAAATCGGAAAACCAGCAATAGCTGAAAAATGCCTTTTAAAGGCAGCCTCGGTCAATAAACAGGACACCATCACCAGGGCCCATCTTGCAGAGTATTATATCGATATAAAAGACCTTGAGAAAGCAGGCCGGTATTATCTTGAAATCATGGGCTTGAGCACACGATATTTTGATCAGGCCCAGGATCTTGGTGAGAAACTTTTGAAAAAAGGGTCAAGGCAGCTGTCAATGGATATCTTTTCCAAGATTATTACACTTTCAAAAAAACGCATTGCAGCAAGAGAAAAAATAATTGAGATCTGCATGGCCGCCAATGAGATTGAATACCCCCTGCAATTGCTTGAACAGAGCATAAAGGAAAATCCTTCAAACTATGATACCATATTTAAGACAGGGCTGGTTTATCTGGAGACAGGAAATACTGAAAAGGCATTGAATCATTTTCTTGATGTTGATTCACATGTCAGAAGCCATATTGAAGCAAAATTTAATATTGCGAAAATATATTTTTCAAAAGGAAAGGTACTCCAGGCTGACGATTACCTGAACCAGATCCTCAGGATTGATCCTAGAAACCGGGAAGCCATTGCTCTTAGAAGGGAAATCTGATACCCGGGTTAATTTTTCAGCAATGATCAGGCCATTGCTATATGGTTAATGGAAGAGGCCATAAAGCCTGCTCCGAAACCATTGTCTATGTTGACCACGGCTATATTGGAACTGCATGAATTAAGCATCCCGAGAAGTGCCGCAACCCCGCCAAACCCTGTCCCGTATCCGATACTGGTTGGAACTGCAATTACAGGAGACCTTACCATTCCGGCCACAACACTCGGCAGAGCTCCTTCCATTCCTGCTACAACAATGATGACAGATGCCCCCATGATTTTTTGATGATATGCAAAAAGACGGTGAATGCCGGCTACCCCGACATCAAAAATCGACTCCACGTCGTTTCCCATAGCCTTGGCTGTAAGAAAAGCCTCCCTTGCAACCGGGATATCGGATGTGCCGGCTGAAATTACAAGAATTCTGCCAAACCCGGTGATGACAGGGTCCTGTTTTTTTATCCATAAAAGCCTTGCATCTTCAAAATATTCTGCATCAGCGAACAAAGGTTTTATGATGTCGGCCTTTGCTTTTTCAAGCCGGGTGACAAGAACGATATTCTCGGCAGGGCTTATTTTCTGAAGAATACCTGTAATCTGTTCCGGGGTTTTGCCTTCACCAAAGATGACTTCCGGGAACCCTTTTCTAAGGGACCTGTGGTGGTCAATCCGGGCAAAGTCAATGTTTTCAAAGTCAAGATGCAGAAGATGCTTTTGCCCGTCTTCAACAGAAAGATCACCCGCAGCAATGCGGGACAGGATATCTTTGAGATTTTCTACGTTCATATCAGTCCGCAGATTCAGCTTTGACGCCGAAGCCAGGAAAGTCCTTTGATGGTTTTTTCAGGTACGCTCGCTTCTGTTTCAGGTTTGCGGGTGGGTTTGTTATCTTCTTCAGTCCCTTCAATATTTTTTTGCTTTATTGCAGCGATTTTTTCTTCAATGCCCTGTTCTTCTGAAAGGTGTCGGGTATACCCCCATTTGTACCGGCCGAATTTGCAATATCCCTGGACATTATTAAACCGGGCATCAATATTTTTTGGAATGGGAATGATATTTCCTTCAATACCTGAAACCAGGTAATCTGCCAGTTCAACGCTGCCGCCGCCGGAAAGGATAATGGAATCAATATCCCAGTCGTTTTCCCAGAGGCGGTTCAGATCTGAAACAACGGCGGCCGCCGCATGGGTATAGACCCGTTTTTTCAGATTGCCGATATTATATTCCTTCCCCTTGATTTTGATCATACCGGATTCGATAAATTTGAACATCCTGAACAATTCGATGGTAATATTGCTTTCCTGTTTTAATTTGCCGGCAATGACGGAAAAGCATTTTGAAATTCCGGTATCCATGGTGGAAGACCCTCTTTCAATATATTGAAGATGGTCAAAAATGCTGAAATCGGTTGTTTTAAACCCGATGTCCACCACACCGAGCTTCTGGCCTGCCAGTACTTTGTCTATGATTCTTCCCTGTTCATCAAAGATCAGGTTGAAAATCGATCCGATGGGCTGGGGGATGACATGGATTTTTTCAATATTGATTTTCCGTATGATATCTTTCCCATCAGGGTGGTGAAAGGTGATGGTATGAACGCCGGTGGTAATTTCCTTTAATCTTTTGGTGTCCCTTTTCAAATAACCGACAGGAAGACCGGTTACAATACGGATGGGCGCCGGTGTATCCGTACAAAGCCCTGCAGCGGTAACAGCAAGAATTTTGAAATAATTTTCCAGTAATTTTTCCTGGTCAAGGGTAAATTCCCGTATATTGGACTGGAGTTCGGCATAGCTGCCAAGATAATAGGATTTCTCATCCAGGGTAATGTGCAGGTTTGAAGTGGAAGAATCATCTCCCAGTACGGAATGAAACTGGATATCGGTTGCATCACCAATGACGGATTTGAATATGACGGAATTCTTGCCATTATAGGCTTTTGTAAAACCAAACCCGACATCGATTCCAATAATTTCCATGGTGTTCTCCTTTAGCAGGTTAATGTGGCGTTCATCGGATCCATTAGAGTCTTGATTTCAATCTTAGATATCATTATGGAATATCCTGAGTCAAGGGATAATGAAACATAGGGATTCAAGGCTGTCTTGCACTTAGTTTAAAAATGGTATAAAGGTTGTAAAAATTTGATCTGCCGGGAAAAGAAATATGGAAAAAGACAGGCTGTTTGCCGGGAAAAAAGAAAAAAAAGAACCCTTTCAATTCAACAGGGAAGTGGCTGAAGTGTTTGACGATATGCTCAACCGTTCCGTGCCGTTCTATTGGGAAAGCATCAGACGCCAGGCTGAGATAACTTTGGAGTATTATCAGGACAAAAGCCGTGTATATGATCTGGGATGTTCCAACGGCAATCTCGGCCTTTTGATCCTGGACCGGATGAAAGACCGGAAATTTACCCTGATCGGGGTTGACAGCTCCATGCCCATGATTGAAAAATATGCCAAACGGCTCAGAGAAAACCATGATCAAAAGCCTGTCCGCCTTGTCTGTGGATTCCTGGAAGACGTAAAGATCCAAAATGCCTCGGTGGTGCTGATCAACCTGACCCTTCAATTTATTGATCCGCAAAAGCGGGATTCAGTCTTGACTCGTATTTTCCAGGGCCTGAACCCGGGTGGCATTCTTTTATTAACGGAAAAAACCGTTCACGGCAAACAGGAATTCAATGACCTTCAAACCCGCTTTTATAAGAAATTCAAACTTGAAAACGGGTATTCCGAACTTGAGATCAGCCGGAAAAGAGAGGCCCTTGAAAATGTGCTGTGCCCGGATACCGTTGAAACCCATGAAAAAAGACTGAAGCAGGCCGGTTTTGAATCCATTGATCTCTGGCTGAAATGGTTTAATTTTGCATCCTTTATTGCGGTTAAGAAATAAACCATGGAAAGACTTCTGCAAAACATCAAAACGCTGAGGCTCAATCATTGTCATACCGAACTTGACACACTGATCAAAAAAAAAAGAACGTTTCTGGATCAGGCAAAGGGTAATTTTTTAAAATTCAGGAAAATTGTCGAAAAAATTCAGGATCACGTTCCGTCGGTTATTGATCTGGATGACCGGGTGGTCACCGTCGGCAACCCGGCCGATCTGGACCCTGAAGCATCAAAAGCGCTTTATCATAGCCTTGATAAGCTCAGCCCCTGGCGCAAAGGGCCATTTAATCTTTTTGGGATTCATATTGATTCGGAATGGCAATCCTGGATGAAATGGGAAAGGCTTTCCCCCCACATCAAAAGCCTCAAAGGCCGGTGTATACTGGATATAGGGTCCAGCAACGGATATTACATGTTCAGGGCCGCGGCTAAAGCCCCCTTCATGGTGCTGGGTCTGGAACCCCAGAGTTATTTTTATTTTCAATACCTGGCCATACAGAAATTCCTGAAAAAGGACAATGTCTTCTGTCTTCCCATTCCCCATGATGAACTGCCCAAAACAGACCACTATTTTGATACGGTATTCTGCATGGGAGTCCTTTACCACAGGCCGTCCCCGGTCGAAATGCTGAGGGAGATCCATGATTCCATGAAAAAAGGCGGGGAACTGGTTCTTGAAAACCTGATCCTGGAAACACGGGAGAATATCTGTCTTTTCCCCAGGGACCGGTACGCAAAAATGCGAAATGTTTATTTTATCCCGGATTATTTATCCATGGAATCCTGGCTTTTGCGGGCCGGGTTCATAAATGTCCGGTGCGTGGATGTCGCTAAGACAGCTCTGGAAGAACAGAGAAAAACAAGGTGGATCCAGACCGAATCATTAAAGGATTTTCTTGACCCTGATGATCCTGATAAAACCATAGAAGGATATCCGGCCCCGGTCCGGGCCATTTTCCTGGCAGATGCAGGTTGATAGCGGAAAACAATACCCACGGCCCAATAGCCACCCCTCTGGAGCGGCTTCTATTATTGCTGTGAATTCTACTTTTATTTTAATTTCTATAATGTTTTGATGTTGGCCAAACGCGCCACTCAACTGCGCTGTTTTTTTGGTGTCGGTTGAGCAGCTATATTAGCTGGTTTTGTCTGGCAATTCCTTGCGCATGTATACGCGTTGATATCCCTGAACGGTCTTTCGTTCTGTTTCCATATAACCGAGTCTCTTGTATAGCTCGATGTTCTCGGTCATCTGCTCGTTCGTGTACAGCGTAACTGCCGCCAACCTCATGCATCGGGCTTCATCTTCTGCGCGTACTATCAATTGCCGCCCCAATCCTCTCCCTTGATAAGCAGGATGAACCGCAACATTGTCCAACAAAAGATTCCGGATTTGTCGGATGAGGACAAGGACCCCGACAACATTCATTCCATCGACCAAAACGAGAACGCGATGCTGTTGAACCACTTTCCTGTAGTCCTCCAGCATCGGGCCGGGTGGTTTACCGATTCGATCAATGTAGTGACAATAGGCAGCAGCCACACATTCTGTAATTGCAGGGACGTCTTCAATGCGTGCTAAGTTGATGGTTGTCATTTTAGATTTTGCTCCGTTCTCTTTGACTTGCTTCTGAATGGGGCGGGCTCAATGGAATATCCGGAAAGCCTGCATGCAATATCATATCGGCTTGATAATTTACAAAATCTTCAAAAATATATTCATTTCAAAAAAGTTTATTTTTTCCATATTTCATATAAGGATTCATAAGCTTTGATTTTGTTTTTTTAACCTGTCTATTACCTTTTTTGATATTGGTCCCATTATCAATTCCCGTTGTTTACCTTATAAGTCCCATCCAATCGTTTCCACATTTCTTTAAGTTTTTGATCCGGATATATTGCACTTGGGGGAGGGAATTTCAAGACTAAAATCAAAAGGGGGCTTCCCAAATTTCCTGACTATGATCATGTAAACCGTATACTTATTACTTAATCAAGCCTGTCTTGTGCACCTCAGATTACAATTCCTGTGGCTGACGCTGATGGCGTGCCCATCGGGCTTTCTTTTGTTGCAGGATATGGGCAGGATATGATGCTTATAAGCTTTTGCAATCAATTATATTCACGAGTGTTTTGGCCGCGTGAGCCAGGTTTCATGGTTGCCAAAGAGGTACCCACTATCCCATGAGACTGCCGTACAATCCCAGGCCATAAGCAACGCTGGTAAATGCATTGCCGCTCCTGATCCTGTCCTTGTCCAGCCGTTTTTCGAACAAGCCCCGGATCAGGGGGATATAAGAAGATCCTCCGGTCAGGAAGACAACATCAATATCGGCAGCCTTAAGGCCTGCATCTGCCAGGGTTGAATCGATGCAGGTATCGATGGCAGCGGCCTTTTCGCGGATCATGGCTTCAAATTCATCCCTGGACAAAAACTCGTCAATGCAGATACCGTAATCATGGAACCGGATGCGTGATGACTCCCGTCCGGACAGCTCGCATTTTGTTTTTTCAATGGACTGGAACAGGAGGTAGCCGTAATTGGCCTCGATCAGGTTTTCCAGATTGCCGATCAGTTCCTTGTCCCTGAAACTTGCCGTAACCTTGAGTTCCTTGATATTGTTCAATGTCGCCGGCCGCCGGAGCTGCGGAATGAGATGCCAGTGCAAAAGGTTTCGGATCACAACAGGGGAAAGCCCGAAATAATTGTCGCTGAACATGGATTTGGCCTGGACATTTTTTCCGTAATAGGCGGCTGTTTTTTCTTTCATGATGTCTGAGTCAAACAGATCCCCCCCGATATATACACCGCCCACTGACAGGATATCCTTTTCCCGCCCGGTCCGGCTGCCCGCATGTTTCCCGGCCTTGTGAATAGTGAAATCCGAACTGCCCGCCCCAAAATCACCCACCAGTACAATCTGTTCAACTCCTGGCGAAAGGCTGTTTTCATAGGCCAGGGCCGCTGCAATAGGTTCCATCTGGAAAGCGATGTTCTTGAACCCGGCCAGCCGGGCTGCACTCTCCAGGCGATCCTGAGCGATCCGGTCCCGCTCCCGGTCCTCGGAAAAAATTACAGGACGCCCTAGGACCAGGTCTGACACATCCCTGCCAATGAGAGTTTCGCCACGCTCTTTCATAACCCTGAAAAAAATAGAGATCAATTCTTCCAGGGTGTAGCGTTTCCCGTAAATGGAAGTCTTTTCAAAAGCCGTATCCGGCAGAAAAGTCTTGATGGACTGCATGTACCTGCCGTCTGCCCCGTTTTCAATATATTTGTTGACCCCTTCATATCCGACATAGGTGGTGGTCTGCCCGTCTTCCTTTAAAAAATAGAGAATGGATTTCAAAGAATTGGAAATGGGGTTTCCCCTGTCCACGTCCAGCATCCGTACCGTGTTGTTTTCGTTGACGGACAATGCGGAGTTGGATGTGCCGAAATCAATGCCGAAGATCGCTGACATGGTTTGTTTTCCTAAAGTTCACATTTTTCCCGGGTACAAAAAAGGGGTAAAAGTACTGGATTTCCATTGGTTTGTAAAGTAAAATAATGAAAACTTTAATTCTTTACATTTTTTGAATTTTTTGTATAATA
Source organism: Desulfobacterales bacterium RIFOXYA12_FULL_46_15 (assembly GCA_001799395.1). GTDB lineage: Bacteria > Desulfobacterota > Desulfobacteria > Desulfobacterales > Desulfobacteraceae > Desulfobacula. The sequence goes on from MGTJ01000068.1 coordinate 23,989, forward strand.
ACTGACTTTTGAGTGCATCTATTAAAGACAAAGGGGATAGGCTATGAAAAAAGAAGATTTGGATTTTTTTAAGAATCTTTTAACAGAGAGGCTCACTGAGCTTCTTTCCCATGCTGATAGTACGGTTACCGGAATGACAAAGCCCAAAGAGAATTTTGCCGACCCTACAGACCGGGCTTCCCACGAGGCAGACAGAAGTTTTGAATTAAGAATCAGGGACCGTGAACATAAGCTGATCAAGAAAATACGAAACGCACTTGAGCGAATTGAAAATGGGAATTTCGGGGTATGTGAGACCTGTGATGAAGAAATTTCCATTCAACGCCTCAAGGCGAGACCTGTTACCACCCAGTGCATTGATTGTAAAACCCGTGAAGAGGATATGGAAAAAGCCCTTGGTATTTAGCCGGAGCAGGATAGTTTTTTGATTGACCTTCACATACATTCAACTGCATCAGACGGTTCTCTCACCCCTTTGGAAATTTTGGCCCTGGCCGGGGAAACAGGGCTTAAGGCCATTTCCATTACCGACCATGATACCATTGACGGTGTCCTTGAAATACTAAAACAACTCACCTGCACATGTCTGGAATTTATTACCGGTGTTGAAATCAGTTGCGAACCCCCTCCCGGATTTAGCAATCTTGGCAGTATCCACCTTTTGGGGTATGGGTTCAGCGTTTATGATAAAAAGCTCAATGCAATCTTGAATACTGCAAAAAAAGCCAGGATACAGAGAAATCCGAAAATTATTGAAAAACTGAATCTCCTCGGGGTTGAGATCAGCATGGACCAGGTCCGGGCCCGTTTCGGCGCGGATCAGACAGGGCGGCCCCATATTGCAGAACTTTTAAAGGAATTGGGCTATGTAAAAACCTTTCATGAGGCCTTTGATATATATCTCGGCAAAGGTAAACCCGCCTATGTGGAAAAATATAAAGTATCCTGCGAGGAGGCGATAAAGACTGTTATAGAGGCTGGCGGAATTCCTGTGCTGGCCCATCCGGGGCTCCTTTCCTTTGCCGGAAGCGATCAGGTCGAAGGCTTTATCGATACCCTTATAGAGTACGGCCTTGGTGGTGTAGAGGTCTATTATACGGACCATAGTGAGCCTGTCACTTCTTTTTATAAAAACTTCTGCACCCGGAAAAATCTGATTGCAACAGGGGGTTCGGATTTCCACGGGTCTTTCAATGAAGGGGTTTTTCTGGGTAAGGGCAATAATAATCTGAATATCTGTTTTTCAGTATTCAAATCATTAAACGCCCGGCTGGAAAAAAATAAGGAAGCCGATACGGATATTCTTGAAAATAATATGGGGTATAGATTTAAAAGCAGATCATTTTTAAATAATGCCCTTTGTCACAGGTCTTATCTGAATGAGAATCAGAATACCTGTGATTCAGACAATGAACGGCTGGAGTTTTTAGGGGATGCAGTACTCGGGCTTTGTATTGCCCAGCTTTTGATGGAAAAAAGTCCTTTAAAAAAAGAAGGAGAGCTTTCCAAACTAAGGGCTAGCCTGGTCAGTGAGCCGGCCCTGGCACAAATGGCAAGAACCATTGATCTTGGACGGTTCATCAGGCTTGGGAAGGGTGAAGCAATTTCCAGGGGGCATGACAAGAATTCCATCTTGTCGGATGCATTTGAGGCCGTGATTGCCGCTGTATACCTGGATAGCGGGTTTGAACAGGCCTGTGGGCTGATTCGCCACCTTTTCAATGAAGTCCTGGATGAGGTGGTGTCCAATGAAAAGATCATTGATTATAAAAGCCAACTTCAGGAATATGCCCAGGAAAGGGGGGTCGCAACCCCTTGTTATGTTGTGGTGAATGAGACAGGCCCTGACCACGATAAAACTTTTGAGATGTGTTTAACCCTTTTTGGGTTTGAATCCAGGGGATTTGGAAAAACAAAAAAATCTGCCGAACAGGATACGGCAAAAAAAACCTTAATAAAGCTGAAAGAGGTTTTTCCTTAATAATGGGTTGCCTATGAATCTGCCGGCAAAACCCCTTGTCATTCCCGTATTTATTCCCCATTCCGGTTGCCCCCATCAGTGTGCTTTCTGTAACCAGTCCGTTATAACCTCAAAAAAATTACCATTGCCATGTCTTTTAGACATTGAAGAGTCAGTCAGCCAGTATCTGAAATTTAAAGGCAGACGGGAAAAGGTGGAGATCGCCTTTTTCGGTGGTAATTTTCTGGGGCTTAGCCGGGAAACCCTTATCTGCCTGCTGGATTATATAAAACCCTATATCCGTGAAAATAAAATTCACGGCATCCGGTTTTCCACCCGTCCTGATACAATCACACAGGAAACCCTTGAACTGATTTCACCCTATCCCATATCTGCAGTTGAAATCGGGGTCCAGTCCATGAATGATAAGGTTCTTTTTGCATCAAAAAGAGGACATACCAGCCTTGATATCATCAATGCCATGGCAAGACTCAAACAAATCCCGGTGAAAATCGGGGTTCAGGTCATGGTGGGGTTGCCAAAGGATGATGAAACATCATTATTTGAGAGCACACGGAAAATCGCCGGTCTTTTACCTGATTTTGCAAGAATCTATCCTTTAATGGTGCTGAAGGGCAGCATGATGGAGAAATGGTATGCCCAAGGCCGGTATCAACCCCTGGACTTGCCGGAGGCGACACGGCTTGCCAAAGAGATGTATCGGATATTCCGGGCAGCCGGTATCGATGTGATTCGTATGGGACTCCAGGCATCGGATATGATGGAGGACCCGTCCATGGTCCTTGCCGGCCCATGGCACCCGGCCTTCGGACATCTCGTTTTTTCAGAAATGATGTATGACACCGTTTGTGAGAGAATTGACCGATGCCCGGATCTTTACAGGCCAGAGACGCTTGTCCTGACGGTTCACTCAAGATCCGTATCCAGGCTGAGAGGAGAGAAAAACAGCAATATGAAAAAATTGAATATAAAATATCCGGGGCATGAATTTATAACCCGTACGGATGATGATCTTGACATGGATGATATCGAAATTCATGGATGTGATAAAATAAATAAAGGAAGAACAGAATGAAATTTTTTGATCTCCATTGCGATACCATTCAGAAAATAGTTGAAGCGGGAAAAGATTTCAGCACATCCCCAAATCTTCATGTCAACCTGCCCGGTATTATTTCTTCAAATGTGGCGGCCCAGGTATTTGCTTGTTTTGTTCATGGTTCAGGCCGGTTTGGAAACCCGTTTCAAGCCTGCAATACCTACATTGATGCCATTGAGGAATTGATGAAAACCCATAATGACAGGCTGATCCCGGCCACATCCTCCCAAACGATTTCCCTGGCTTTGGAATCCAAAGGAAAAACAGCCGTGATCATTGCCATCGAGGGTGCAACGCCTTTGATGGGAAAGGTGGAAGGTCTGGAGCATTTTTATAAAAGAGGAGTCAGGCTTCTCACCATTGCATGGGATGATAACGAATTTTGTGGAACCGTGTTTGGGGATAACAGCGGATTGACAAAATTGGGGGAGCATCTTATCCGCTTTTGCAATGAACTCGGGGTTATAGTTGATGTATCCCATGCGTCGGACAAGGCTTTTTATGATATTGCCGCCATTACGAAAATTCCCTTTCTGGCAAGTCATTCCAATGCAAGGCATGTCTGCCCCAATAACAGGAATCTTACAGATGACATGATCCGGGTTATTGCCCAAAGAGGGGGCGTGATCGGGCTTGTTTTTGGATCCGGGTTTATCAGCCCCAAATACTATCAACAGGAAAAAGCCAACCGGGACAGGGTCATCAAAGGGCTCAGAGACAAGACCATGACATTTCAGGATGCAGGGAAAATCAGCCGGAAGGCTTTATCCGGTTTGCCGGATGCCCCCCTTTCCCTCCTGGTGGAACATGTAAAATACATTTTGAATATAGGCGGTGAAGACTGTCTTGGACTGGGAAGTGATTTTGACGGCGTAGACAGTCTGCCGCAAGGCATGACCGGGGTTCAGTCCCTTCCTCTCTTGGTGATGGAAATGGAGAGAATGGGTATTGCTCCCCGGGTTATTGATAAAATCTGTTATCAGAATACATACCGGTTTTTTAGCAGCAATATCCGGTCAGGTTTTTGAATGCAATGATTTGCCCTGATCATGCTTATAACCGGTTTCATTTTCAGATTCCTTCTTTATAGAAATCCTCAATCTCAGAAGCGTTATCCGGTTTGGATGAAGATTCTGTCGGAACAGTCCCTTCCTTGAAACACTCAAAGATGGTTTCTTGAGAATTTGAAGCCGGCAGAAGTCCTGTTTTGGCATCAATTCTGGCAAAGACAATACCTTCAGGAACTGTAAAAGATCTAACCGGTTTCCCTTCCAGGGCTTTTTTCATATAATTGAGCCAGATGGGGGCGGCAGCCTTTGAACCGGTTTCGTCTTTACCGAGAGGGGCTTCCTGGTCAAGACCGACCCAGACGCCTGTGGTGTATCTGGGGGTATACCCGACAAACCATGCATCATAGAGGTTGTTGGTCGTTCCTGTTTTTCCTGCAGCCGGCCGGTTAAGTGCCAGAATCTTTTTTCCGGTTCCTGTTTTTATAACACTTTCCAGGATGCTTGTCATAATATAAGCAGTATCCATATCAATGACTTTTTTCCGGATGAGTTGAGCGCTTTCTAAGAGTTTCCCGTTCCGGTCCTCTATTTTTGTGATAAAGACAGGTTCAATGGAATACCCAAGGTTGGAAAAGACGGAATAGACGTTTACAAGTTCAAGCAGGGAAACACCGGATGAGCCCAGTGCAATGGATAGATTGCGACCAATTTCTGAAGTGATTCCAAGCTTTTTTGCATAGTCGATGACATAGTCTAACCCGATATCCTGAAGGATTTTAATGGTGACGATATTTCTTGATTTTGCAAGTGCTTCACGAAAAAGGGTGGGGCCGTAAAATTTCTCACCATAATTACGCGGCTCCCATATATTACCACTATAAGGGTCTTCAAAAACAATCGGGGAATCAAGGATAGTGCTTGCTGCCGTATATCCCTTATCAAGGGCTGCAGCATAAACAATGGGTTTGAATGCACTTCCGGGCTGGCGTCTGGACTGATAGGCCCGGTTGAATTGGCTGTTTCTATAGTCCCGGCCGCCGATCATTGCTTTGACATGACCGGTTTCTGCTTCAATGCTCAATAAAGCGGATTCGGCAACAGGCTCCTGGTCCAGTGTGAATTCAAGGTCGCCATCTTTTGCAGAATCATTGAGCAGCTTCACCAGTATGACATCTCCGGATTTGAAAACCTGGGAAGGGTTTTTTACTTTTTCTTCATAATCGAAAATTTCAGGATTGGGTTTCCTTGCCCAGGTCATGGTTTCAAGTTTGATGATGCCTTGGGAATTTCCGACCCTGACCCGGGTGAGGGCGTGTTCATCGTCGATGCTGAGAACGACTCCCTGATATGAAATGTTTTTTTCCAATACTGAAGTTCCTATATTTTCAGATACTTCCCGGCAGAAATGTTCTATTTCAAGGCTGGAAATATTTTTTAGAGGACCCCGGTATCCCATACGCCGGTCCAGTTCCATCAGGCCCTGGGCCACCGCATCCGTTCCGAATTTCTGAAGTTCAATATTGACGGCTGTATGAATCTGAAGGCCTTGATTATAGAGTTCATCTTTGCCATAGGTTTTTTCAACATAACGCCGTACATGTTCCGTATAGCAGGGCACACTCTCGATAAACCAGTTTTTTCTTGGCTTGATATCCAGTTTCTGATTCATTGCGTCCGTGGCTTCAAGATTTGTAATGAGGTTGTCTTCCTTCATGCGGTTCAATACATAAATCTGCCGCTGTCTTGCCTTGTCCGGAAAGCTGAAGGGTGAATATTTGCTTGGTGCCTGGGGTAGTCCTGCCAGCATTGAGCATTCTGCCAGGTTAAGGTCTTTTGTATGTTTTCCAAAATAGTTTTCAGATGCCGATTCCACGCCATAGGCACCGTGACCCAGGTAAATCTGGTTTAAATAAAGAAAGAGGATCTCATCCTTTGTAAAATTTTTTTCGATCCTGTAGGCCAGGATGGCTTCTTTAAGCTTTCTCTTATAAGTCCGCTCCGGAGTCAGGAGAAAGGATTTGGTGACCTGCTGGGTAATTGTGGATCCTCCCTGAACGATCTCACCGGCCCTAAAATTTTTCACAGATGCCCGGAGAATGGATATAATATCAATTCCGGGGTGTTCACGGAATCTTGAGTCTTCTGCTGCAATAAAAGCATTGATAAGGTTCTGCGGCATTTCAGATAAGGGAATGACAATTCTTCGTTCTTCAAAAAATTCACCGATTTTTCTTCCGTCATCTGAAAAAACATTGGTAACGATGGGCGGATGGTAATCACTGAGAGTGTTGATTTTCGGCAGATCCTGATTCAGATAGGAATAGAGGCCGATAAGACCTGCGGTTCCCAGGAGACCTGTGAGTATGAATAAAATAAATATCCATTTTATGCAGAAAAGGATGATATGGCTTTCTTTTTTTTTGCTTCTCTGTTTGAGTACCTCTGATTTGCTTTTTATTTTTGTCATAATACCCATTTAAATATTTTATTTTTCTGGTTATTACCAGATTACAGGATATAAGGCAATACTTATGAAAGCGGATTTATTTTTTAAAAATTGACTTTTTTAACAATACCGGCTATTTAGTTAAGTTTTGATTATTATAATGCATTGGGAGTTTGTTTGGATGTCATGCTAAAACTAGATTTTAAAAAAAACAATGGATTGATTCCTGTCATAGCCCAGGATTACGGAACAGGAGAGGTTCTGATGCTTGCTTATATGAATGAACAGGCCTTTGAGGAAACCATGAGAAGCAAAAAGGCAACTTATTACAGCAGGTCAAGAAAGTCTTTATGGGTAAAAGGCGAAACATCCGGTCATGTTCAGCATGTAAAAGAAATCAGGGTGGATTGTGACCTGGATACGATTCTTTTAAAGGTGGAGCAGATCGGTAATGCAGCCTGTCATAAAGGTTATAAGAGTTGTTTTTTTTCAAAAGTGGAAGAAAATGATCTAAAGATTACGGAGTCAATCATTTTTGATCCGGACGAGGTATATAAATAATGGAAAAAATACTTAAATTAGGAATTCCCAAGGGAAGTCTTCAGGACGCAACCGTTAATCTTTTCAAACGTTCAGGATGGAAAATCAGTGTTGAAGGAAGAAGCTATTTCCCTGATATTAATGATGATTCGATTGAATGTGCCCTGTGCCGGGCCCAGGAAATGTCCATCAATGTGGAAAGCGGTGTGATTGACGCAGGATTGACAGGTCTTGACTGGATTGCCGAGCATGAATCCGATGTTCATGTGGTGACCAACCTGGTTTATTCAAAGGTCAGCAACCGGCCTGCCAGATGGGTAATCGCAGTGGCCAACGACTCCTCCATAAAAACCCTTGAGGATCTTGCCGGGAAAACCATCTCAACCGAACTTGTCAAATTTACCACCCGGTTTTTCAAAGAAAGAAATATTAACGTCAATGTGAAATTTTCCTGGGGTGCCACAGAGGCAAAGATTGTTTCAGGGCTTGCCGATGCCATAGTTGAGATCACGGAAACCGAAAGCACCATCAGGGCCCATAACCTCCGGGTGATCCATGAAATGATGCAGACCAACACCCAGTTGATTGCCAATAAAAAAGCCTGGGAAAACACTCTGAAAAGAGAAAAGATAGAACAGATCGCTATGCTGCTCCAGGGCGCACTCCTGGCTGAAAAGCTCGTGGGTATAAAAATGAATGTACCTGAAAATAAAATCGCCAAGGTTGTTTCTCTTTTGCCGAGCCTGAATGCACCCACCATTGCATCATTATATAATTCCGACTGGTATTCCGTTGAAAGCATTGTGGATACCGGGCTGGTCAGGGATCTTGTTCCAAAACTCCTGAAAGCCGGTGCTGAAGGCATTATTGAATACCCATTGAATAAGGTGCTTTAAATGGAACCTGCAAAACGATGTAATGCTATAACCCCCTTTATTGTCATGGAGATTCTTGAAAAAATCCATAAAATGGAAGCATCTGGCATTGATGTGATTCACATGGAAATCGGAGAACCTGATTTCAATGTGCCCGAATGTGTCAATAAGGTCGGTATAGAGGCTTTTTTAAGCAATCAGACCCATTATACCCACAGCCTCGGTGATATCCGGCTGAGAGAGGCCGTCAGAGACTATCACCAAAAGACTTACGGCACCACTATTGATCCGGGACAGATACTAGTGACGTCCGGTACTTCTCCTGCCATGCTCTTATTGTTTTCAGCCCTTGTCAACCCGGGAGACGAGATCATTATTTCCGATCCCCATTATGCCTGCTATGCCAATTTCATCACCTATGTGCAGGGAGTTCCGGTTACGGTTCCGATCTATGAGGATGAAGGGTTTATCTTTTCACCACAAGCCATTCAAAAAAAGATTACCTCCAGGACAAAGGCGATTTTTATCAATTCCCCGGCCAATCCGACCGGGGTTGTCATCCCTGAGGACAGGATGAAAGAGATTGTGGATGTCGCAAGGGCCAATGGTCTTTATGTCATTTCCGATGAAATATATCATGGTCTGGTGTATGAAGGTAAAGAACATTCAATTTTTGAATTTACCGATAAAGCCTTTGTTCTGAATGGTTTTTCAAAGCTTTTTGCCATGACTGGCCTGCGCCTGGGGTATTTGATTTCACCCCCTGAATTCGTCCGGGCTTTGCAGGTCCTGCAACAGAATTTTTTCATATGCGCCAATTCAGTTATCCAGCTTGCCGGGGCCGCAGCATTGACAGATGCAGACAAAGAAACCCGGGTCATGCGGGAAATTTACAACAGTCGCCGCGTCTACATGATTGATCGGTTAAAGCAGATGGGGTTTGGCATGGCAACGGAACCTACCGGCGCATTTTATGTATTTGTCAATGCCAAGCATATTTCAACCGACTCCTATGCTCTTAGCCTTGATATTCTTGAAAAGGCCCATGTCGGTGTGACCCCTGGGATTGATTTCGGTGCAAACGGAGAAGGCTATCTGCGATTTTCCTATGCCAATTCCCTGGAGAATCTGAAAATCGGTCTTGACCGTGTGGAAGGATATTTAAAAAAACAATGATCATTAAAACCGTCCAATTTGTTAAAAGTGCGGTAAAACCCTCCCAGTATCCTGAATATGATTTCCCTGAAATTGCCTTTGCAGGGCGATCCAATGTGGGAAAATCATCTCTAATCAATACGTTGATAAACCGGAAAGACATGGTGAAAACCAGTGCAAAACCCGGGTGCACACAGCTTATCAATTTTTTTCTGGTAAACGAAGACCTTTCGTTTGTAGATCTCCCAGGGTATGGATATGCAAAAGTGTCAAGGGAAATAAGATCTCAATGGCAGCCCATGATCAATCAGTATCTATCCGAGCGAAAAAATCTTTTAGGATTGATACTATTGATCGATATCCGCAGGGACCCTGAAAAAGAGGAATTTGATATGGTGAAATGGCTGGAAGGCCATGAACTGTCATATCTTTTGATATTGACCAAATCCGACAAGCTGTCAAAAACACAGCAGCAGAAAAGGCTTACTGCCATCTGTAATCTAATGAACCGGGAAACCGGCAGCACCATCCTTTTCTCATCAAAGACAAAACTTGGAAGGGATACGGTATTGCAGGAAATAATGAATTTATTGGATTGGAATAATGAATAATACAGACGAAAAGAATATCCGATCCGGATTTGTCGGCATCATCGGTGCTCCCAATGCCGGAAAATCAACACTCCTGAATCAGGTTTTAGGACAGAAGATCTCCATCACCTCCAAAAAGCCCCAGACTACCCGGGACAGGATACTGGGGATTGTCAACAGGCCTTTATCCCAGGTTATTTTTATTGATACTCCTGGGATACACCGGAGCAAAAGCCTTTTTAACAGGCGAATAGTTGACCAGGCCGTTCTGGCTATGGAAGACGTGGATATTATCCTGTTTATGATTGATGCGTTTTCCAGAAATCATACTGCAGAGAAGATGATTCTGGCTCAACTGAAAAAAACCCCAAAGCCGGTGATTCTCGCATTGAATAAAATTGACCTTGTGAAAAAAGATCAGGTGTATACCCTGGTTGAGGAATTTAAAAAATTACATGATTTCAAGGCCATTGTTCCTGTCTCTGCCGAAAAAGGGGTCCAGTTGGAAGATCTTTTAAATGAAATAGAGAATTCATTGCCAAAAGGGGATAGGCTTTATCCTGAAGAAACATTGACCGATGTTTCGGAAAGATTCCTGGTAAAAGAGATGATCAGGGAAAAGGTATTCCGGTTGACCGGGATGGAAATCCCTTATTCGAGTGCTGTTACAGTGGATTCATTTACCGTTGAGAAAAGACTTGTTGTTATTCATGCAAGCATTCATGTGATCAAGGATTCCCAGAAAGGAATCATTATCGGAAAAAAGGGAGCCATGTTGACAAAGATCGGGGAAAAAGCAAGAAAAGATATTGAAGAGATGATCGGCAAAAAAGTTCTCTTGAAACTGTTTGTAAAAGTGACCCGGAACTGGGTTGAAAATGAAAGAATTCTCTCTGAGTTCGGCTATTGACGGTATGGATCGGTTTTTAACCTTAACAGACGAAGTTTTCCTGAAAAAAGAACGGGACAAAGCAAGAAAGCTAAAGTCAAGCCAGTGGTGGAAACGCAAACGCTCTACAGGAATCTGTCATTATTGCAAACAAGTCTTCCCCCCAGGGGAATTGACCATGGATCATATCATTCCCCTTTCAAGAGGCGGCAGGACGGAGAAATTCAATGTAACGGCCTGTTGCAAAGCATGCAATACGAAAAAAAGAAAATTTCTTCCTTCTGAGTGGGATGAATATATGTCGTCTTTAAAATAAAAAGAGTGGTAAAAATGATTTCCCACTCTTTTTATTTTTATGGATGCAAAGGCTTATTTTTTATTGCAAAGCCTGTGGATAGTCTGTGCATGCCACTCGCCGCGGCCTGAGAAAGTGGGTTGTCCAAGTTCAATTAAACGGGCTGCAACCTGATCAAAGGTGGCGCCATCGTTGCGCATGGTGTAGATGATATCCATGACGGCCTCACGGCTGAGAAGCTGGGTTTCCGTTGAAACAATCTCTTTGGGTTTTTCAGTAACGACTTTTTTTCTTTTTCGAATGGCGGGCCTTTGAGGTTCTGCATCTGCCACAGGTGCTTCTGCTGCAACAACCGGGTCGGCCTCGGATTTTTGAGGAGTGACATAATGATGCTTGAAAACTCTGACCGGCTCATTTTCTTCCATGGGTTCTTCTGCATCCGGCATGGGAGCGATATTCAGATGATCGACAATCCTTTCAATGGCAATGGCCTGACGTTCCAACATATCAGCTGTTCTTTCCTGGACATTGATCAGATAGTCCTGATTCTTTGCCAGGGTTTCAATATGGCTGCTCAAATTTTCAATGGCTTCTGCGAGCATGGATGTAACCGATGTTTCATCCATGGGCAGCCCATTTCCGCTTTGAAGTACCGGCATGGGCGGTCTTTTCACGTTCTGGTTTCTTGTATTCTGGTATCCTCCCCCATAGGAGTTGTTAAATCTTTGAGTGGTATAATGATAAGGATTATCATAGTTTTTGCGCGTTTTAGGGGTGCGCGGTTTCTCAGCCTGGCCATTTCTTAGGCTTTGTAAAAAGTCGTTCATTTAATTCATTTCCTCCTTGGGCTATTAAAATGTCAAAACTGGCGGCGCCGGTTTTTGACAAAAGGTAACTCAGAATTTGCAACTTATTGATTTTTATAAAAGTTACAGTACAGGGCGTTTCTTATTGTCAATAATATGTAAACGCTGCGTATATATCCTTTGTTTCAAAATCTTTGTCAAGCTTTTTTTACGATATTTTAAATGGCGATATGGATGCGCTTTTCGTTGTTTTATTCGTTTGAAACACATTTTTTTTTATGATAAAAGGTATTCTCCTGTTAACCATATGAGAGGGACCGCATTAAAATGGTTGAAAATAAAATTTATAAAACCAGTTATCAAATTGAAGACCCAGGAATTGTCAAAGCGGAAATCCTTGAACCGATTCCCTATGTTTATAAATCAAAAAGAAGTATCGATATCACCATCAGACAGCCTGAATATACATCGGTTTGCCCCATGACCGGCCTGCCGGACAACGGCTGCATTACCATAAAATACAGGCCGGATCAAACCATTGTTGAACTTAAATCATTGAAGTATTACCTCTTGCAGTACAGGAATGTCGGGATGTTTTATGAACATGTGGTCAATAAAATTCTGGATGATCTGGTTCAGGTGTTAAAACCTTTACGCATGGAGGTTACCGGTGAATTCACACCAAGAGGCGGTATCAGCTCTCTTGCAACGGCTGTGTATGAAAAAGAGGAAAAGAGTTAACCTGTCAGGATCTCAAATTCTTTTATAAGGCTAAGGGCCTGATTCCCGGATTCAATTGCGGACAGTCTTTTTCTAAAAGAAGAACACCCGGGTATTCCTTTGACAAACCATGACAGCCTGCCCCTGAGCATCCTGCAGGCAGGTTCTTCACCGAAAAAATCAATATATCCATGGATCAGATGGGCCATTGCATTGAATATTTGCCCATGGGAAGGGGTTTGAAAACTGCCTGTTTCAAGGAAAGAATCAATCTGGGAGAAAATAAACGGATTGCTTAAGGCCGCCCTTCCCACCATGACGGCATCACACCCGGTATACAATAACATCTTCACGGCATCATCCACACAGGTGATGTCCCCATTGCCGATAACCGGGATTGAAAGCGTCTGTTTCAATTCTTTAATCAGATTCCAATCCGCCTTGCCTTTGAATCCCTGGCCGGCTGTTCTTGGATGCAGAATTAGGGCATCGACTCCGGCATCCTGGGCAATTTTTGCAATTCTGAAAGCATCCTGTCCGGATGGGTCCCAGCCGGAGCGGATTTTGATGGTCAGGGGCAGGTCCATAGCCTTCCGGATAGAGGATAATACGGAATGAGCAAGCGCCGGCTGTTTCATTAAAGCAACCCCGGCTCCCTGTTTGATGACTTTTTTTACGCTGCACCCGAAATTGATATCGATTATCTGAGCCGCTTTCATATCCTGGACCGCACGGGCACAATTTGCCATCAAGTCTGCATCAGACCCAAAAAGCTGTATGGACAGGGGCTGTTCTTCATCTCTTGAAGATAGAAGCCTCAGGGTTTTTTCCGAATTATAGAAAAATCCTTTGGCGCTGACCATTTCAGAAGAGACTACGGCACAGCCGCATTTTTTTACAAGAAGCCGGAAGGGCAGGTTGGTGACCCCGGCAAGGGGTGCAAGAAATGTTCTTCCATGGATGCAAAGATCTTTGATTTTCATCAGGTTTCATCTTTTTTCAGTCTTTTGTCAATGTCAGGGGCTGCATAACAAAAAATGCAGTTATGAAAGCATGGGTGTTCGTCATAGGAACCAATATCTATGGACCGGGTACATCTGCACCCTTGTTTTGAACGCTGGCCGTAATCTCTTTTGGTTTCAGGAAGGCCCCCGAAATTTGCTTTTAAAAGATTTCCATCCACACAGGCGTTTTCAAGAATTGTTGAGCCGGTATCCGGATGAGACGCCAATTCCTTTTCACAACACAGAGACAGGTGCATATTGAGTTGGGACAGGTGTTTTTCCATCCATTGGAGCACCTGTAATTTTTTTTCCAGGCAAGGATTGGTGAAGATAAGGGGTATCGTTTTTTTTCGGGATAAATATTGAAGCCTTTTATGGATTTTAGGATATATATCCAGGAAACTGGTCACACATTTTTTAATTCCTAACCCAGAGGCTTTTTCCGAAATGAGAGCAAAATCTGAAAGATTGTTTTTTTCACATCCATCCGGTTCTGTTTTATAAAAACAGACAGGATCAAAGCGCCAGGCAATATTCTCAGCTCCGAAAAGGGATGAAAGCGATTCTAACTGATTCAGCCTCTGGCTCAAAGGTAAAACTCCGGGCTCCAGAAGAGCGGATTCGGAATTGATGGTAAAATTGAAATACAGGTTGAATCCCAGTCGTCTCAGTTTTTCGCCTGCCCTGCTATGAATGAAGATCTCATAGTTTTTTGACCAGAAGACAATGGAATGGATGGATTCTATAGATACTTCAATTTTTTTAACTATTCGATTATAGGGGTTTTTGATTTCAAAAGATCCGATCCGGATATGTTCCATGAACCAGTCCATATAAAACCCCGGGATATCCGTTCGTCGTGAAGCAGATAGAATATTAGCCGGGTTCGGGGTCATGTTTTTTTTTAAAATCTGAAAAAGAGATGATCCGCCCTTGTTTTTTCTCCTCCGTCCCGGATTTCTTTTCCTCCCCCCTGTCTCTTATGGCAGGGGAGGGGACCGGGAGGCCCTCAACAGGGCTTTCAACTTTTTCCAGCCTCATTTTTTTACCGTTCATAAAAAATTCATGGCCATTGATATAATCGTTTTTTAAAATCCATGATACGGTTTGCAAAGGAATCTGGAGCATCAAAAGACGGATCCGGTACCAGTCTTTTTTGGCATCAGGAAGAATACTTTCAATCCTGGCAAAGGACACGGGAGTATCCTCAAGGTATAAAAGAACAATATCATTGATAGTGGACAAAGGTTTTCTCCGTATGGTTTGATTTTTCTTGTCAACCGGTCTGATATAACATAATCTTTTCAGAACAGAAAGAATGGAATTCAGGCATGACCTTTATTTATCAAAAAAAATGGCAGATATTTTTTCTTGTGGCAACATCCATTTTCATGTCCACACTGGATTCCAGTATTGTCAATGTAGCCCTTCCCTATATGATGAAAGATTTACAGACCCATGTTTCGACCATCCAGTGGGTTGTCCTGATCTATCTTGTAACGGTTTCCGCCTTGCTTTTAACCTTTGGCCGTCTCTCTGACATAAAAGGCAGAAGACCTGTTTATGTGATGGGGTTCGCCGTATTTACGGCCGGTTCCCTGTTATGTGGTATGGCCGGGGATGCTTTTTTTTTAATTTTTTCACGAACTATCCAGGGACTCGGGGCAGCCATGCTGATGGCATGTTCTCCAGCCCTGGTAGTGGATGCCTTTCCGTTCCGGGAACGGGGAAAAGCGCTTGGCATGATCGGGGCTGTGGTGGCGGCCGGGCTTACCATTGGGCCTGTTGCTGGCGGATTCATCCTCGAATATCTTTCCTGGCGGTATATTTTTTATATCAATATCCCCATTGGTTTTACTGCTGCCATTGGCGGTATGATGATTTTAAAAGACATCCGGTCGGCAGCCGGCAGTGGCGAACCCATGGACATCAAGGGGAGCTTCCTTTTGATCCTTATTTTATCTTGCTTTATTCTTTTTATGACACAATGGTCCAAATGGGGGGCGTTTTCGCTTTTGTCCATCTCATGCGCCTGTACAGCGCTTCTGGCTGGTATCGGGTTTGCCCAGAATGAATATAGGACCCCATATCCTTTATTTGATATGGCACTTCTGAGAATCCGGTTATTTCTTTTTCCTGTGATGGGAGCAGCCCTTTTGTTTGCTTCTCTTTTTGTGATCGTCTTTCTAATGCCGTTTTATCTTACCTACCCATGCGGGTTCCCTGCTTCAAAGACGGGTTTTATCATGATTGTTCCGTTTTTGTTTCTGCTTGTCATCAGCCCAATCTCCGGAATTCTATATAACAAATTCGGGTCCCGCCGGTTGTGTTTTACCGGCATGACTGTGTTGATGCTGTCCCTTGTCTCTTTGTTAACAGTTCAGCCGTCCCAGGGGATTTTATCACTCCTGTGGCGGATCGGTCTTGCCGGGATCGGGACAGCCCTCTTTGTTTCCCCTAATAATACGGTCATCATGAGCTCCATTCCCCATGACCGGCGAGGGATCGCATCTGGCGCGGTTGCAACGGCCAGGAATATTGGAATGGTGACAGGCGTGGCTCTGGCCGGGTTGATATTTTCAGCCTCGTTTTCATCCCTGACCCATGGAGCAGGCCTTGAAAATTATACACCTGATCTGGAACCGTTTTTTTTGAGCAGCTTCCGGCGGGCTTTGATGACGGGTGTTATCCTTTCAATAGCCGGGATATTCGTGACTCTTGTCAGGGGCAGGGAATCAAAATAAGTCTTTATAAATTTTTCCATAAGCAGTTCTGATTTTTGACAGATCAGCTTTGCCGGGTATTTTTTTTAAAAAATGCTTTAATATAAAAATTCGGATTCCGGGGAAAAGAAATCGGCTGATATGTCCTTGTACCTGTTTATGGATTCTGATTTCATGATATTTTTCAATGATTTTTCCTTTTTTCTGAAAGAAGGTCCAAAATAGCTCCAGAATCCTTTCATTCGTCCTATCAGATGGGCCGGGCCTGAATAAATTTTTTGATAACCTAAAAAAAGATCATCATGGAAGTTTTTTAACCGTGCCGTTTTATTCCCTTTTGACGGGATACCTTTTATGGCTTCGGCAAGAAACGGATTTGAAAGAAGCCCCCGGCCGATCATAAAATCACGGATATCTGGAAATTTTTTCCTAAGTTCGTAAAAGGAAACCAAATCCTTTATATCACCGTTATAGACAAAGGTATGACGGCTTAAAAGAAGAGCTTCGCCAAAGGCACTATGATCCGGGGCACCTTCGTACATCTGGATTCCGGTCCTGGGATGGAGAATGATTTCATCCAGCGGGTATTTGTCAAATATGGGCAGAAGTTCATGGATTTCATTTTTTGATATCCTTCCCAATCTAATTTTAACGGAAAGCCTGTTTGAAATCTTGGATAATACCGTATTAAGGAAAGCATCAATTCTTTTTGGATGCATTAAAAGACCTGACCCCCTGTTTTTGTTGGCCACCTTGGAATGGGGGCAGCCAAGATTCCAGTTGATTTTCTTGTGTCCCATATCATGGAGGCAGCCGGCAAGAAAGATGAAATCCTCGGCATTGTTTCCAAGGATCTGGGGGATAGTGGATAGTTTCTTATTGTTTTCAGGAGCCACATCTTTCAGCCTGGCGAGTTTCAGCTTCTTTTTGCCCATGGTCGGGATAAAAGGGGCCATGGCTTCATCCACACCGGCAAAATGATCGGCAAAAACATTACGGAAGGTTATATCGGTGAACCCCTGCAAAGGCGCAAGAATGATCTTAATATCTGTGTTTTCCATAAAAGGTGCCTGGGTTTGATCCCTGTTATATTGTCTTAATCTTCAAAAAAACTTTGACAAACCCGATGGTGATAATCTATACACCAAGTATTTTGACCTTTGCTTTTATAATCGAAGACAACCGAAGATTGCAAGGAGTGTTTTGCAGGTATGAAAGAGTTTTTTAAAGAAGTCATCCGGATCAATATGATGGAGGACACCCTTGACAAGGAATCCTCAGCCAGAGAAATGTTCATACGACTCAATTCAGTTAAGACACCTGAATATTTTAATTGGGCTGTTGAGATCTTCGAAGGACTTCATGTAAGCCGAAATCCTGATAAAAAAGCCCTGGTCTGGACTGATCTGGATACCCTTGAGGTTAAAACCTATACCTACGGGAAATTGCTGCAAAAAGCCAACCAACTGATTAATTTTCTATCAAAATCAGGGGTAGAAAAAGGGGCTAATCTTTATATGATGAGCCCTGTTTCGCCTGAAAACTGGTTTGCCTGCCTTGCATGTATCAAAGCAGGAATCGTGATGGTGCCGACAGCTACTACAATGACGCAACGGGAACTGGAATTCAGATTTGAAACCTATCCCCCGGCAGCCCTCCTGGCGGATGCGAAAGGGGCCTGCCTGATTGATAAAGCCCTTGAACAAACCCGGATCGAGCCCAGGGTTAAATTAGTGCTGGGGAAAAAAGAAGGCTGGATATCCTTTGAAGAGACTGAAAATGAAATTACTGAAGCAGGTGCCGGCAAAACAAAAAGCAGTGATATCCTTTTCTGTTTTTTTACATCCGGAACTACAGGCCTTCCCAAAAGGGTCGGTCATACTGCGGCTTCATATCCCTTAGGCCATTTGTCCACCACAGTGATGATCGGTGTTCAACCTGATGATATCCATCACAATTTAAGTGCGCCGGGATGGGCAAAATGGGCCTGGTCCGGTTTTTTTGCACCTTTTAACGTGGGTGCCGCAACAACCGGGTTTAAATTTTCCGTTCTGGACGGTGAACAATATCTGGATGCGGTTTCAAACCATAAGATCACGACTTTCTGCGCCCCTCCGACAGCCTGGAAAATGTTTGTCAACATGAATCTGGACTCTTTTAACCTTTCCTGCATCAGACAATCCGTCAGCGCAGGAGAGCCTTTGAACGCCAGCGTGATTGAAAGATGGAAAAAACATACCGGGACCGAGATCAGGGATTTTTATGGGCAGACGGAAACCACGGCCATGATCGGAAATCCTCCCTGGATGGCCGGTCGGCTCAAACCCGGATACTTTGGTTTCCCTTCTTTTATGTATGATGTCGCTCTGGTGGATAATGAGGGCAATGAAATACATAATGCCGGGCAGGTGGGACATATTGCAGTGAAACTGGACCAATGGCGGGCAAAGGGATTGTTTCTGGAATATATCGGCAGCCCTGAAAAAATGAGTTCCGTGTTTGTGGATCATTATTATTATACCGGTGACCGGGCATCCTTTGATGAGGAAGGTTATTGGCGGTTTGAAGGAAGAGCTGATGATGTTATTAAATCCTCGGATTACAGGGTAGGGCCCTTTGAGGTGGAAAGCGCGCTGATTGAACATCCTGCCGTGATGGAGGCTGCTGTTGTCGGTGCTCCTGATCCGAATCGCTATCAGCTTGTAAAGGCCTATGTGATATTAAATTCAGATTATAAGGCATCCAGGGCGCTGGCTCTGGAGCTGTTTAAACATACCATCACGATTCTTCCCAAATTTAAAATCCCAAGGATTATTGAATTTGTCCCTGAAGTCCCAAAAACCGTGAGCGGTAAAATCAGGCGGATAGAATTAAGACAGCTTGAAGCTTCAAGACAAAATAGTGGGGCACCTGATCAGAAGATCAATGAATATTTTTACTGGGATTTCCAGGAATTGAGTTCAAAAAAAGATAAGCCGGTCAAATAAATTCATCTTTTCCTGGGTCATCCGGCCGGTTAAAACCGGTTCAAACCGGGTGAAATAAAGATCCCGAACCCATTGTCCCTGCTCCCACAGAAGTTTATAACCCTTCAGGGGTTTTGCCCATCTTACCCGGTTGCGCCACCGGGCAAGTTCCTCTGGCGTTCCTTTTCGTTTTGGGCCTGCGGTTCCATATAAACGGATGCCGGGCCAGGTTTTGAATGATCCCGTTATCAGGCTTTTCAGCCAGAACCGCTTGCTGCCGTTAACAGCCATGATGCAGACAGCCTCGTTTTGCTTCAGATTCCGGGGCAGGTTTTTGGGGAATTCCTCCCAGAAATATCCCTGGCAATTTTCCTTGAGCATCAGTGAACCGATGGGGGTGATATGCGGTGTTCCATCCGGGTTAAGGGTTGCCAGGGAAACATAATGATTGGTTTTAAGCCCCTGGTTGACAAGGGTGACAAGTTCGGGCCAGTAAGCATGGATATCCATATGGATTTCCTCCTTGAGTTGGGGTATAGGGTTTATGCTGCGCGGATTTTTCATTTTTTTATGCCGGCCACTCCCAGGCGTTTCGAAACGTAAGGCAGGCCCGCATCTGTTCAAAAAGCCGGAGCAGACCGTATCGGGTCCGGTCCAGGAATACAAAATCCGGGTTCATGTCGATATGATGCCGTAGCCTGTAAATACGCTCCCGAATAGGTTTCATCTGCATGATAAAATCCGGGTGCTGTCCGAAATCAAAATACTCTTCCGTGAAAAGCCGGCCGAACATTGGCCTAAAATCCATGAGGGCTTCGAAGAGTGCTTCCTTGACCTCGGAACCGGCTTTGGGGGAAATAATATGGAAGGTATCCAGGAGTTCAAAATAGGCTTTTTTCCTGCCGGATACCATCACTTGCGGGATTTGAGCGTATTGGTCCGTGAACCCGCGGCTCAAATGTTTTACACAGCCGAAATCCACAAGCCCCACGGTCAGATCGTCGGCAATCAGGAAATTGCCGGGATTGGGGTCTGCATGGATACAGCGCAACTCGTAGAGGCTTTGGATGAAAAGATCCTGAAGAGACTGGGCCACATGATTGCGCTGCTCCTGCGAGGGGGACTTTTTCAGCCAGAGATCCAGGGGAATTCCCTCGAACAAACTAGTGCTGATCACGGTTTCATGGCTCATGGCCCCATACACATCCGGGATGTGGATGGCTGCTGAATCCAGATGGGACTTGAAAAATCGGATGTTTTCCGCTTCTTTGCGATAATCGATTTCTTCCATTAACCGGGCCTGGATCTCATCAATGGCCGGTTTCAGGAGATTGTAGTCCGCAAGGGGCCACAGTATGGAGCGCACCAGGGAAATATCGCTTTCGATGGTGGCGGCAATGCCCGGGTATTGAATTTTTACAGCCAGTGCCCGACCACTATGGGAAACTGCATGATGAACCTGGCCGAGGCTGGCTGCTGCGAAAGCCCGGTCATCAAAGGTTTGAAACAAATTTTCCGGGGAATTGCCCAACCCAATGTGAATTGCTTTTCTCGCTAGGGCCCGGTTGATGGGCGGTACCTGGTGATAGGATTTTTCCAGCTCTTTGCGGATGGCATCCGGAAAAACATCGGTTTCCAGGCTGAGCTGCTGGGCAACCTTGAGAGCAGTTCCTTTGAGCAGGCTCATGGCCTTGAACAGGATATCCGCACTCTGCCGGTTCAGATCGTCCCGGGCCGACCGGCGGCCGGATTCGGAAAGAAACGGCTGTTTTACCCAATACGAAATCATCTTGCCGCCCACCCGGGCCATGGTTTTCCCGCCTGTCATACCGCGCTGCCATTTATTTTTGGGAATGGGATCTTTCATGGAGTTTTCCTAAGATCATCTCTTTCATAAGGGTTGCTGTGTGGACCTGGTCCCGGATTAAATCCATCCTGCTGAGCACATGATTTTTAAATATGAACATACCCATATCGAAAAATTTATCGATCAGGCCGGATTTCAGAACTGTGCAGGTCAAATCCAGGCTTTTGTCGATCATTACCGTGGTGTTGGAAAATCCCTTTGACCTATCCGAAAGCCAATATATGACCGCTACAACATAAAAATCCCAGAAAAGCCGGCCTATGATCTCCTGGAACATCATTCCTGGCAATTCACCGGAAGCCGTGGCCTTATTCAGATGCTCCTGAACAAGAGAAAAAAAATTATCACGGATTGGTTTTAGACGGTTGAAATTGTGACTCATGGAAAAGAAGATATCCTTGAAACTCATGTTCACGAATTCCCGGTCCGCCAGATAGAGATCAAGGCTGGTATCCAGAAAGGCCTGAAGATATTCCTGAAAATTGAAAGTTTCAGATCCCGGAATCGTTGCTGTTTTTGCCGTGCAGGCCTCCAGATGATCCTCATAATAGGCATAGAGGATATCCTCTTTGGCAGGAAAATAGTTGTAAATGGTTGCATCACCAATACCGGCGGTTTTTGCAATATGCCTCATGGTGGCCGGTTTAATCCCTTTTTCGGTCATGATGTCCACTGCGGCCCGCACAATGGCCTGACGCGTCTCCAGTTTCTGTTCTTTGCTGACTTTCATAAATTTCACCTAAAAAGAAAATACTATTGATAAAATATCAATTATTAGAATTTAATATATACCAAATTCGTTTTGAGTCAAGCTTTTTTTAAGTTATGGATTTATCAGGATTGGAAGATCAGGTGTGCAATTTCATACCCTTATTGAATCAAGAGGGATCTGTTTCAAAAGGCATTTCAACTTCCACCTCACCGCTCAGGCTTCTTAAGAATCTGGCAGACGGATATTTTTTCTGGAACACATTTATCATTTTCCGGTTTTCAGCCAGGACAGTGGCAACAAATTTTTTATAATTGTTTTGCTTTGCAATGCTTTCAAGGATATCCAGGAGAAATGATCCGATTCCCATGCCGTGAAGTTTTTCCTTTACAAGAAAGGCCACTTCGGCTGAATCTTCATCAGCTTCGGCATAGGAGCCGATGGCAACAATCTGTTTTCGTTTCCCAAGCTGCATCAGCCCGATAATGGTCATATTCCTTCGATAATCCACTTCGGCCCATTGTTTTTGAAGCATATCCCTTGAAAACACCTTGCGTTTATTAAAGAACCGGTAATAAATGGAATCTTCCTGAAGGGAATAATAAAAATTCCTGGATTCAAATTCATCAGACGGCAGAAGCGGCCGGAAATCGATATTTTTCCCTGTGGATAATTTTTTGGAATAAAGATACCGGTCTAAAAAGAGCAGATCCTGGCTAGTGGGGGGGAGCTGATCCGCAAAGATATATCTTCTTTTCTTTGCCTCTTCGATCAGGTTTTTTCTGAATTTGGGATGGGCAATCCTGGCCAGCTCCATGACCCTCTGATAAATACTTTTACCTCTCATTTCAGCAATGCCGTATTCCGTTACAATGATGTCAATATCGCCCCGGGTTGTGGCTACACCCGCGCCTTCGCTCAAATGGGGGACAATCCTTGAAACCTTTTCGTCCTGGGCTGTGGAGGGAATGATAATGATGGAAAACCCTCCTTTAGACATGGATGATCCCCGGATGAAATCAACCTGGTCCCCGATGCCGCTGTAGAAAAGGTATCCTTTTGAGTCTGTACAGACCTGGCCGGTCAGATCCACTTCAAGGGCGGAACTGATGGAAATAAAATTGTCATTATTGGCAATGATATTGGGGTCATTCACAAATTCCGATGATTTGAAATAAAAAATGGGATTGTTGTCCACATAATCATACAATTCCTTTGATCCCATGCAGAGAGAAGCAATCACCCTGTCTTTGAGATATGATTTTTTCTTATTGGTAATGACGTTGGCTTTTAAAAGGGGCAGAAATCCGTTTGTAATGACCTGGGTATGGATGCCCAGATCCTTTTTGTCGGAAAGATAGGGAAGAATGGCATCGGGCAGGTGACCGAAACCGATCTGCAGGGTAGCGCCGTCATCCACCAGCATATTGACATAATGACCGATTCTTTCAATCACGGTCTGATTTTTAATCCCGGGCATGGATTGCAGGATGGGCTCCTGATACTCGACAAGATAATCAAACCGGTCAATATGAACCATGCCGTCCCCCCAGACTCTCGGCATTTCAGGATTTACCTGGGCAATCACAAGATCAGCATTATTCATTCCGGAAAGAGTGATATCCACAGAAATGCCAAGACTGCAATAACCATGATCATCAGGGGGACTCACCTGTATCAGGGCAACATCAAGACCGATTTCATGGCTTTCAAAGAGTTTTGGAATCTGGGACAGGTAAACCGGGATATAATCGATTTTTCCTTCAAAGGCGGATTGCCGCATGAGAACGGAAATAAAAAACAGTTTGATTGAAAATCTTGAAAGAAAATTTTCATCATTGATATAACGCGACAGGGTTAAGGAAAGCATCTGGTAAATCACAATATCCTGGATGGCCGGGTTCTCAATCATAGCTTTGATTAAACGCTGGGGCTCTCCGCATCCTGTACCGATAAAGACCCTGGAGCCGTTTTTGATTTTTTTGACACTCTCTTCCGGGCTCAAGAGCTTTTCAGGGCACATATCCTTTAGATTCATTCGATTTCTCCTGCCGAGACGGTAAAGACAGCATTGATTATTAAATGAAGAGATTATTCAATACTTTTTCATGAAAGTACAGAGAAAAACAAGAGCCGGAATTCTATTACTTCAATCGATAGTATTTTTTTTAATTGACATCGTTATATTAATACCATATTAATACCATATTAATATGTGAGGACTCAATGATTAAGATAGAAATCAACAAAAAAGCGGACCAGCCTTTATATGTTCAGATACGGGATAGCCTTGAGAAGGCGATACTGAACAAGACGCTTAAACCCGGTGACAAGCTTCCGTGTGTTTCAAATTTTGCCAAAGAAGTGGGGGTCACTCAAGCCACAATCCGGAGAGCTCTTGAGGATTTATCAAAACAGGGCCTTACAAAATGTCATGTCGGAAGAGGCACGTTCATTGAAAATTATGAGAATAAAAAACAGGTTGATGGGAATGCTGCCATAAATCTTTTTAAGGAAAATTTCAATGTGTTTAGAAATACTCAATCCCGGCAGGAATTGAAATTTGCAGCCCGGCGGCTCCGGAGGGGGATCTCTGATGGTCTGAATGAGCTGATGAATCTCGCTCAAAAGGAGGACCTGATTGCATTCGGTAAAGGTATACCGGATCCTGGGCTTTTCGAGCCTGGTTTTTTTGAGTCCATGGTAAAGGATGCGTTGACAGAGGATCAGATGAAATATATTGGAAGTCCTGACTGCCAGGGCCTCATTGAGCTGAGGGAAGAAATCGCATCCCGATACGTTAAAAAAGGGATTCATATTACGCCGGACCAGGTTTTGATCACAAATGGATCTATGCAGGCGGCTGCTTTGGTAGCCCTGGATGCTGCAGAAAAAAAACAATCCATCATCTGTGAAGCCCCTTGTTTTCAGGGAATTACAGAATTGTTCACGATTCACGGCAATTGGGTGGATACGGTTTTGAGAGATGAATTCGGACCGGTTCCTGAATATCTGAATTGTTTTACCGGTCAGCCTTTTCTTTTATCTGTATGCCCTGAATTTCATAATCCAGTGGGAACCGATATGACCCCTGACCGGCATGATGCCTTGGCCAAATGGGCAAGAAAAAACAAATCAACGATTCTTTCAGATGAGATTTTTCAGGATTTAAGGTTGGAAGGAGACCCCCCCTTAAGTTTTTATAATTCTCTTGGTGAAGATCAGACCATCATCATCAGTTCGATTTCCAAAACGTTGATGTCGGGATTGCGAGTAGGCTGGATGATAAGCTCTGCTGTGCGGATCAGAGAATTTACAAATCTCAAGAGGCTGATGGATCATTCCTGCCCGCCTCTGATGCAGGGAATTGTTGCAAAATTTTTTTGTTCCGGAAAATATGATGAACATCTTTTACACATCAGAAAAATCTATCTTGAAAGAAGGAATCTGATGTTGGAATGCCTGAAACAATTTATGCCCGAAGGGGTGGCATGGACAAGTCCCAAGGGAGGATTTTCCCTGTGGATGACCCTTCCGGAAGGGTATTCCAGCATTGCATTGTTATTATCTGCCATTGACAAGGGGATCAATTTTTTACCCGGCCCCCTGTTTGATATTGATCAGAGGTTTGTAAAGCATTTCAGATTGAGCTATGCCTGGTCCGGCCTGGAGCAGATTGCTGAAGGTATTGAAATCCTGGCAGACGCAGTCAAGGAATTATTGCGTCATCCCCCGGGAGATTCCGGGTTGAGCGGTCTGGGGAATTTTCAATAAGGAGATTGAAAGGAGGGTTGAAATGTGTCTTCCGGATTTGATGTTTATGGAATTGCAGGTTAAAGAACATAAGGCGGCTTTAGAAAAAGAAGCCGAACAAATACGAATGTTAAGATCTGCCGGAAAAGAACATGGAAAAATTAAAAGATATTGTATTGAAAAATTTGCCGATCTGTTGATATCCATAGGTGAGTTCTTGAAAAAGAAATATTGTCCGGGTTCTCCGGTTTGTTTTGGGATCCGGACGACGCTATAATGGTTTTGAAGTTTTTAAACTATACTCATTAATTTAAGGAGATGAAATGAAGGTTCTTGTGCTTTATTATTCAAAAGGGGGTAATACCAGAAGGCTTGCTGAAGCAGTTCTCAAGGGAATTGAAAGTGTACCTGGCGTTCAGGGGATATTCAAACATACTGATGATGTAACAAAGGAGGATTTCATTGATGCAGCGGGTATTATTGCTGGCTCTCCGGTCTATTTTGGAACCATGGCGGCACCGCTGAAAGCCGTGATGGATGATTTTGTGGGTGTCCGAAGAAAAATGGAGGGAAAGGTGGGGGCAGCATTTGCCACGTCAGGAGATCCCACTGGAGGAAAAGAAACCACAATCATGTCAATTCTTCAGGCATTTTTGATATACGGTATGGTGATAACCGGTGACCCGCTGTCTGCAACAGGTCATTATGGAGTTGCCTGTGCAGGTGCCCCGGATGATAAAACAA
>MGTJ01000069.1 GCA_001799395.1 Desulfobacterales bacterium RIFOXYA12_FULL_46_15
ATTATCGATATCGTGGCCAGGGCAATAAAATGAGCCGCCCAACACTATTATGAGGACAAAATGAACATCATCGTTTGTGCCAAACAGATTTGCCATACATATGCCGGAACCGGAAAAAATCCTGACACAAAGTATATCACCCCTGAAGATTCGATATTCCGTGTCAATCCTTATGATGAAGCAGCCACAGAGCTTGCTTTACGCTTGAAAGAAATTGCCGGGGACACTTTGGTCAGCCTTTTGACTCTGGGCGACATGATTTCAGAGGCCCAGCTCAGGCGGTGTCTGGCTACCGGACCGGATCATCTTTACCAGATGGATTTTATTGAACACAAGGATTCAGATCCCTTTTTTCAACCCGATCCATGGGTTAAGGCAGATCTTATCTCACAGGCTGCAAAATCCCTTGATGCCGACCTGATTCTTTGCGGAAAAGAATCCCTGGACAGGGCGAGTGGCCAGGTGGGCGCTCTTGTGGCCCGGCAGCTGAATCTGCCGTTTGTATCAGCCATTACCGATCTTTCCTTTGATACAAAAACTCGTATGGTGAATGTATTGAGGAGCGCAGGACGGGGAGTCCGGGAGATGATAGAATGTGCCCTTCCTGCCGTATTCAGTGTTGACCTGGGGGCAGCGCTCCGCCTGCCGACCCTTGAAAAAAGGAAACTGGCAGATGCTTATGATATCCGCACACTGCCTGTCACCGGGGAGACAATCCCTGCAAAGATTATTAGCCGGAATATCTTTCAGCCGAAGCCGAGACCCCGCCTTATCCGGACTCCTGACAGCGCCCTGAATTCTTTTGACCGCGTTCTCCAGTTACTGGCCGGAAGCCGTGTCGAGAAAAAAGGGGAGTTGCTGACCGGCAGTACAACATCACAGGTTGAAGGCATTATCCGTTTTTTAAAGCATAATGGGTTTATTGAACCAGGACATAAACGTGAATAAATACCCTGAATACAGGTTGAGATCATCTGTGCAGGTTAGCCTTCTGCCTGATGATCAACCCGTGCTTATCCTGGCCTATCCGCTTAAGGTGATCTATATCGACCGTTTCTGGAAGCCGGTACTGAACTGCTTTACATCGTATGATTATCTCTTTCTTGATCATATCGCCCAAATCCGCCCTGAAATCAATACCCAACAGATTGAATTCTTTCTGAACGATCTTACCCGTAAGGGATTTTTTGAACTCAGAGGCTTTCCTTTCATGGAGGATGACGATCTGCCCTTTGTTTCAATTATCATACCGGTAAGAAACAGGCCAAAAGACATATCTGCCTGCCTTATATCACTGGAACAACTTGACTACCCAAAAGAGAAAAAAGAGATCATTGTTGTCGATGATGCATCAGATGATAATACACCTGAAACAGTACGGCACTTCCCCGAAGCCGGACTCATCTGCCTCACCGAACACAGCCAGGCTTCCTTTTGTCGGAATCGTGCAGCCCGGAAAGCAAAAGGTGAAATTCTCGCTTTCATAGATTCCGATTGTGTTGCAGATCCCTCCTGGCTCAGGGAACTTGTCCCGGCATTCCGGGACGAATCCCTTGGCGCCGTGGGCGGGTTGGTGGATTCATATTATAACAAAAAAAACCTGGACCAATATGAAACAGTCAAGTCTGCTCTTAAAATCGGTTCCTGGTATAAAAGATCAATGGAAAAGGAACGGTTTTTCTACGTGCCCTTCTGCAATTTTTTAGTCAGGCGCGAGCTGTTCTTCAAACTGGATGGGCTCCGGGAAGAACTTCATGTGGGTGAGGATGTGGATTTCTGCTGGCGGTTGCAAGATAGCGGGGCAATGCTGGAATACAGGCCGGTCGGCCGGGTCTTTCACAAACACAGGAACAGTCTGCTGCCCTTCTGCTCCCGGCGCTTTGATTACGGAACGTCTGAACCTTTGCTGCAAAAACTCCACCCCGGCAGGATAAAAAAGCTGTTCCTTCCGCCCCATGAATCAATTTTCTGGACGCTTCTGTCCTTATCTTTATTTTTTAAATCCATTACCATATTCATCCTGTGTGCCGGTATCTTTGCATCAGACACGCTGAACCGGTACTCAAAACTGCATAAAAGAAAGCTGCCTATCAGTTTTTTCACACTCTGCCAGGCTGTAATCCGCAGTTATCTTTCCTTTTTATATCATTTGTGCAGCTTTGTTTCCCGGTATTATCTGATACCGGGCCTGCTGCTTCTGTCATTATTCCCTGTATCAGCCGGTCTGATTATCTGTATGCATCTGACAGCCGGTGTTGCCGACTATTGCATCAGAAAAACCCGGATGAACCCCATATCATTTCTTTTTTTCTTTTCGCTGGAGCAGCTTTCCTATCAGGCCGGGGTGTGGTGGGGGTGCGTTTTGCACCGGACTGCAGCCCCTGTCTTGCCAAGGCTTGTACATCGCCGGGACAGGATTTGAATATTTCTTTTATTTATTTTGACAAAACGTGATACCCTTAAGGTATAAATTCAAATAATATGGATAGTTGAAAATATAAAATGAGTGCAATACTATGCTGAACCAGGATGATACGATATTAAAATTTGATATTCCGGAAATTATCTATGGGCGGGGTTCCCTTTCAAAAATCGGGCAGTGTGCCTCACGTCTTGGAGGAGAGAAGGTGCTTGTCGTCACAGATCCCGGAATTATCAAGGCCGGCTGGATTGATTTATGCCTTAAATATCTTCTTAAGGAACGGTTAAGATATGTAGTCTATGACAATGTAGTGACAAATCCGCGTGATTTTCAGGTGGATCAGGGGGTTTCACTCTATCTCAAAAAGAATTGTGATGTGATTATTGCCGTAGGAGGCGGAAGCTCCATTGATACGGCCAAAGGGATTGCAATCCTGGCAACGAATCACGGCTCCGTACATGAATATGCGGGATGCAACCTTGTTCACCATCCGATTCCGCCCCTGATCTGTGTTCCGACAACTTCCGGGACAGGAGCCGATGTCAGCCAGTTTGCCATATTTCTGGATATCAGGGAAAAAATGAAACTGTGTGTTTTGAGCCGTGCCATTATGCCGGATATATCCCTGATTGATCCTGAACTCTTAACAACCCTGTCATCCGAGCTGATCGCAGCAACCGGGATGGATGCCTTTACCCATGCAATAGAAGCTTATGTCTCTTCGCTCTCCTGGCCGATGACAGACCCTCATGCCATTCACGCCATCAAACTGGTGGCACAACACCTGGTCAATGCAACCAGAACAAAAGACATGACCGCCCTGGAAGGGATGGCCATTGCCTCGCTTGAGGCAGGCATGGCTTTTTCCAACGCTATCCTGGGAGCTGTTCATGCCTTGTCTCACCCCCTGGGCGGCCTGTATGATCTCCACCATGGTCTTGTTAATTCCGTGATCCTGCCTGCAGTGCTGAATCAGAACCTGAATCATGCCATGCCCAAATATGCCCGCATTGCCCAGGCAATGGGTCTTGAATTACGGGGGATGAGATTTGAAGAGGCGGCTTTACATGCACCGGAAAAGGTAAAAAAGCTCATAAAAGATTTAGAACTTCCCACACGTCTTTCAAAGCTGGGTGCGGACGCCGAAGACATACCGGTTCTGGCTAAAATGGCCCAGAAGGATATCTGTATGCAGACCAATCCGTGCTCTTATTCAATCAATGAAATTGAGACGATGTACAAGGAGGTCTGGTAAAATAATCATGGATCATCAAGAGAATTCACCGGCACAGGACTTTAAGGGACTTGGCCATTCAAAAATCGGATATTTTAAAGAGGTCCGCTCAAAAATAAAAGAGCTTGAAACCCTCAATCTAAAGCTTGCACATCGCCATAACCGCCTGGAAGCCGTGTTTAACAGTATGGATAACGGGCTGACGATCCTGGACAGGGATCTTAACATTGTCTATGCCAATCATATCCAAAAGAAGATGTTTCCCGGTATTGAAGAGGGTAAGTGCAAATGTTATCATGTTTTCTATCAGAAAGATGAAATCTGCAGAAACTGTCCGGCTCTGAAATCCCTGGAAACACATGAAACACAGAATGGAGAAAAATTTTTTAAACAGGGGATGCACACCGGGCACTATTATGAATGGACCATATCCCCTGTCCAAAATCAATTCGGTAAAATTGATGAAATTCTTATGATCATGCGGGACGTAACTGCCAGAAAGGAATATGAATTCAAACTGATGCAGGCTCACAGGATGGCATCCGTGGGTTTTCTGGCAACCGGGATTGCCCATGAAATCAACAACCCTTTGACATCCATTGCAGGATTTTCAGAAGGCCTTTTAAAACGTCTGAAAAAAATGGATGGCGACAGAAAAGACGGTGCCCTCAAATCTTTCTGGGAATACCTGATGATTATTAATAATGAGGCATACCGGTGTAAGGAAATCATAGAAAGACTCCGTGAATTCACCCATGATTCGTCAGACGAATACGAGTCACTGGAGATTGACACAATCATCAAAGAGACCCTGATGCTGATACGGCAGAATGCAAAAGACAACAATATCAAGATCGTTTTTCAAAATCTTCTCTCCAATGGGTTTAATAAAATCAACGGTAAAAAATCCCAGCTAAAGCATTTACTTCTGAATCTTTTCAAAAATCTGGTCAATTCCTCGGAACAGGGGGGTGATTTTTGTGTCATGGCCAGAAATGACGGTGAACGGATTGAAATCATGATACCGGATCCAAAAGGTTTTTTTTCAAATGAATTATCTGAAAAAAATCTCTACACGTTACCGGATACCGAGCAGGGATTGGAAAACAGAATGATACTGGATTTATCAGTATGTTACAGCATCATTCAGAACCACAGGTGTGAAATCCGTTCAAAATCCACTGAAGAACAAGGATGCATCATGATGCTGATGTTTCCGGCAATTTTATCCTGATTTTTTTTATCAGGAGTCATCATTAAAAATATTCTAAATGAGGAGACTCACAGATGGAGTCGGGAAAAATATTAGTCATTGATGATGAAAAAAATATTCTGCGCCTGATACAAAATGAATTTTCCGAGGAAGGTTTTGAAGTTACAACCGCCCTGAGTGGGGAGGAAGGTCTGGAAAT
Source organism: Desulfobacterales bacterium RIFOXYA12_FULL_46_15 (assembly GCA_001799395.1). GTDB lineage: Bacteria > Desulfobacterota > Desulfobacteria > Desulfobacterales > Desulfobacteraceae > Desulfobacula. Next base: position 5,069 of record MGTJ01000069.1, read on the forward strand.
TGCCGCACAACAGAAGTTCAACCTGGTTCTTCTGGATCTTAAACTGCCTAAAATGAGCGGTATTGAAACCCTTAGAAGACTGAAACAAAAATCATCCTCAACTGAAGTCATTATGATAACAGGGCACGGGGAAATAAAATCAGCCATTGAATCCATCAAATTAGGTGCCAGGGATTATATTACCAAACCCTTTAAGCTGGATGAACTTCTATTCCTGGCACGGCAGGTAATCGATGACAACAGGGCCGGTTCCGATACCTCGGATGATCATATCGGCACTGTCCGGTATGAAGACAAAAAATTCATCCAATGCCCCAACCCTGAAATGCAGAAAATATACAGGATCATTAACCGGGTTGCCGAAACCGACAGCACTATCCTGATCCAGGGAGAAACAGGTGTGGGCAAAGATGTCCTGGCCAGCCAGATTCACCTTGCCGGTAACCGGAAAAACGGTCCTTTTATCACTATAGACTGCGGCATGCTGAATCACAATCTGGCCGAGAGCGAACTCTACGGTCACAGGAAAGGCGCTTTTTCCGGAGCTGCGGAAAGAAAAGAGGGGCTGGTGGAAAAAAGCGACAAAGGAACCCTGTTCCTGGATGAAATCGGAAATATTGACCTTGACCTGCAAAAAAAATTCCTGCGGTTCCTGGAAACAGGCAAATTCCGGCGTGTGGGAGAAACCAGTGAAATCAGCGTTGATACCCGGATTATCCTGGCCACCAATATTAACCTGCATGACGCGGTTAAAAAAGGCCTGTTGAGAGAAGACCTGTTATACCGGATGGATGTCATATCCCTGACACTCCCGCCCCTGAGAGAGCGGCCCGAGGATATCATCCCCCTGTCTGAATACCTGCTTGAACTTTACAAAGATAAAAAAAGAAAATTGGAACTGTCTTTGGATGCAGCTCAGGTTTTAACAGAGTATTCATGGCCGGGAAACGTAAGGGAACTGAAATCCGTCATAACCAAAGCCTTGATTTTTGCCGATTCCGATCTCATAAGATCGGAGGATCTGCCCGCATACCTTGCCGGGAATAAAAAACCCCCTTCCCCTTTGCCGAAAACCCTTGAAGAGATGGAAAAGGATCACATTATAGCGGTTCTGGAAGAGGCAGGCGGCCATCAGACAAAAGCTGCCGAGATCCTGGGAATCAACAGGAAAACCCTTTATAAAAAGATCCATAAATATAATATTTTTTCCTGATCCGGGTTTTGGGATACCTCTTAAAAAAAAGATAAGGTTACCCTTTTTTTTAGTCTAACTTTTGACGACGACAAGTTTATTCAATTATAACAATATATTGGGAGTGGCGGTGCACCGCCACTATCTTTTTTTACCATGAAGCCCATGAAGTTCATGAAGCATTACCGGTAGCCGTTAAGGCATATTCCGGCTATCCCAGAAAACAATAAAATTAGAGATATAAAGTAAGCAGTTAGGGAAACACCGGAAAAGAATGATTTGGGGTATGATAAGGTGAGAAAAAGGCAAGAAATTTGGTGAGAAATGGGGTGGGTGTTAAAGATTAATGTCAGATTTGATTTGTTTGATGATGGAGGATTGGGGAATTTTAATGTCAATGATACCAAAAATATGGCTGAATTTATGGGAAATCAATGATGGTTGCAAGAATTCATAATTTTTGATTTGTATGAAAAGCGACTACTGGAAGACGAAATAATGGGGCTTCAATCGAATTTTGAAACCCCACAATGATAGACATAAGTGTCGCTTTTCTAAGATTGGAACCTAAGAATAGTGGCTTAAATTTGACTCCAATTGTTAAGGATAAGATCAAACGAAAATTTTTAAGTTTGATTCAACCTGATATTAAGTTGAAAAATATTGCAGCTTAATAAAATTATTGACAGGAAATATCCAAATCCGTTATTTAATATTTTTTATGATCATTTCGTCCAATTATTATTCAGATTCTGAGAATAGACAATCCTGTACAAAAATTTATTAAAAAAGGAGAGGAGCAAATGAATAACGCTGGAAGATTTAGAGGTGTTATTAAAACATTACCTTTGGGGCCATTTATATTAAGTTTATATGATTTGATTGGAAAAAAAGGGTTTCTTTTTTTAATAGTTGGAATATTAATTACGATATTATTTCATCTAATGACTAACGAGAATTTGATGTTATCAGGAAATTTGTATTCAAACGGCACTACTAAATTTCAAATCTTTTTAGATGCCCCGATTAAAAACGGCCAACTTCCCTCATCCCAACCTCTAATTCAAGGCCAATATAGCACTGAAAAAAAAGACAAAACTAACAACATTATTTTTTCAATCCCTTTGTCTTTTTTTTCAACCCCTTTACATAAATTGTTAGATGGAGAGCATACGCTTAGCATTTTTGCCTCCTATCCTGGAGATAACCCCTTCGAATTCATTTTAACACTTAATGGGAAGAAAATTTTCCATGAAAAAGAGGACGGTACGATTAAGATACCTCAGCTATTATGTAGGAAAGTAATCAAATTTAAAATGCAATATAATGGATTACACATAATCTCTGATTCTCAATCTTAAAAGTAGACCCAAATTGAAAATAGCACCCTAGTACTCCAAATAAAGTCTGGGGAAAAATTCATAATATAAGAACCTCTTGCAGAAACTATGACTTTTGAGCTGAAATAGTTTTTGAGTGGCCGGTCTATATTGTTTTACCTTTAACGTTTTGATTTTTAACCAGAAAAAGATACTATCCGCCGATTTTTAGAAATAGCTCTCCCTTTGCTCTTTTTCTCGACTTATTATTATCATTTTTTTCCGATCCGTTTTCAAATCTATGTGACAAAACGCATCAGTTGATCCGCTGTCAATGCTATAATACCAAACATCAGGTGAGTTATGACCTTTGCATAACCCCGGACCCTGAGTGTTTTCCCTCCAAATTCATCTTTGAGTCGACCATTAACCCTCTCCACATTGCTTTTTTCATTATAACGGACATCTGCCGGGGTTTTAAAATTTATAACTTCCAAACGTTGAGCCTCTTCGTTGAGTTGCTTTTTGTGATGATTAAACGACTGAACTATACCATAGTAGCAGCTTTTCAAAAATCATAAGCCTGCTCTGATTCAGAAAATATTAAATTTTATTTTCCATATAGATTATTAAACAATTCCCTTGCATCCCCCCAAAAGCAAATGATATAAACCCCATTGTAGAAATAGTTGTTTCGGCCAGGTATCCGCGGCATTGTTCAACAACATTTTATCAATAATCCCGTTCTCCGAAACGCCCTGTTCAGCATTGCCGGAAATATGTTCAGTCATTGATTGCGATCCATCTCTTGCAATGCGGGGCTATTGATAAAACACTATTTGTTAGGGGATGAATGGTCATGGTTCCAAATCAAATCACCAAGAATAATGAATTGGATTTAGATTCAAAAGATAGAAAGAAAAAGTGTTTGGAGTGTGCCTATGATATTCCTTATGAATCAAAAAAATGTAAGGAATGTGGTTCCTTCCAAGATTGGCGTAGGTACTTGACTTTTAGTAGCATAACTATTTCTCTGATGATTGCTCTGATAACGGTAACGACTCTTTCCATCCAAATAATTGTTGACGCTTTTAAACCTAAAGATGCCATAGTTAAGTTATTCGTAACGAGAGCAGAAATTGTTCCAATGAATGAGAAGCTATTCAAGACATTGAGTGGCCTTGTTTATATTGAAGATAAAGTTGGTTTCGATATTGAGGAGCCGATAATTAGGTTTGAATTTGTTGCAGTGAATAATGGTTCTAAAACCGGATTGATTCGGCTTGTGACCGTTGATATGTCAAGGCACAATTTAGATGATCGATTTATTGGAAAACCTTTATTAATATCGGATAAAAACAATAGTCCTATGTCTGCTATTCCAGTAAAGCCTGGAGATTCAATATTTTTTAATGGATACCGACCTGTCATGAGATTCAATATGGAGCCAATGATTGGCTATAGCGTGATGTTGAGTAATGGAAAATTTGATTATCAAGAGTCACGGCAAAATATATGGTGGGATGATTTAAGTGCAAATTTTGAAAGAGATGCCCATAACAAAGCTAATGCAGCCGACACAAAAAACCTTGCGGCTGATTAGCAGCGGTTAGCACGCTGAGCACCAGCAAACATGAGGAGACAAAGAAATGAGTGACTTTAAACTCGGTAACAAGTCCCTGAAAGAACTGGAGGGAGTGCATCCGGATTTGGTTGCCGTTGTTAAACGTGCAATTGAAATTACTGTTCAAGATTTTTCGGTTCACGATGGCATACGAACGTTAGAAGAGCAACGTAAACTAGTTGAGCGAGGAGCAAGTCAAACACTATATTCTCGACATCTCACGGGACACGCTGTTGATTTGGTTCCGTATATCAATGGAAAGTTACGTTGGGAATGGGACCCAATTTATGACATTGCTGAAGCGGTCAGAGTGGCGGCAAAAGAATCAGGCGTGACGATTCGCTGGGGTGGCGCTTGGGATGTGGTCTTTACTAATACAGATGATTCGCCAGAAGACTTGGTAGTGGACTATGTCGCCCGCAGAAAAAGAGCAGGTAAAAAGGCTTTCATCGATGGCCCTCATTTCGAATTACCTAAGCAGGTCTACCCATAGATGCTAAAATTCAGAGCCAGCTGACACAAGAAGCGCCGCTTCGCTCTGTTTCTTGGTGTGGCTGATTTGAGCGATAGACCTCACTATGCATTTAACTGTCAGAAAGGAGAGACTTTGATGAATCAACATCGAAATGAAATTTTAAGATTCAACTTCATTGGTTTTTTAGTAGCGATTCTGGTGGCCTTCGCACTGGGAGGCTGTGCGAGTGTCCCGAAAGAGTCTGTCGAATTGAGCAAAGAAGTTGGCAAGGGTATTGCCGAGAGCCAGCGCAGCTATACGGGCTTACTGAATACTTATTTTTCCTCAAAAAAGCAGCAAGTAGACCAATGGATTGAAAATGAATACCTTCCAGAATATCTCTCCAAGATTCAAGCCGAGCTGAAAAAAGCTGGCCAGCCCACTACTCTTTCTCCTGAACAGTTGAGGGATGTTCTTCGTGATGTCATCGTTGAGCGAGACCAGAAGCACACGGATCTAGAAAATACACGGCTCCTGCTGCTGACAAAAAGCAACGAACATTACACCTTGCTATCCCAAGGTAACGCTGGCGTTACAGGCTTGTTGCAGTCAATGGTAGATGTAAAAGAAGCCACATCTTCCGCTTCGCAAACAATCAAAACTGCATCTGGCGGGAAGGTGGATTTAGAACAGATTGAGAAAAAGTTCAATGACTATCTAATAAAGGCAGGCGCTGCTTCAGCCAAGGCAACCAACCTCTATGACACCATCAAATCCGCACTTGAGAAGAAAGGAGAGTAAAAATGGATTCCACTTGGGAAGAAATCAGAAAGAAGGCTAAGGAGCAGACCGATGACACCTTCGCATCAAAAGTTTCTAGTTTGACTCGACTCACAGATGATGAGATTAAAGAAATAATACCAAACGCACTTGACAAGGAAAGGCTTGCCACTTTGCTTGGAATTGTCGCTGACGCCACAAAGTCAAATAACGAGAAGGCGGAGGCAATCAGAAACATAAACGGCTTGGCGGAAATTGCAATTCCGCTCTTACTGAAACTTCTGTGAACCGGTCTAACCCGGCAGTCAACCGGTCCTGCGCAAAAAATCGCGCAGGCCGGTTACTTTTACGTTCACCTGGACACACGTGGGCGGGCTGGTAAATTGTCCGATTATATAGTACGGCTGAAGCTCTATATTTCCTGACAATTTTAATCAAACCGATATATCCAGAGTGTTTTTATAATATAAAAACCTGAAAATTGATACGGCTTATCAGTCAAACTTAATTATCCCATGCCAGAAAAATTCCAGGGGTCTTTGATAAGGCATACCAATGCTAATCAAAACCGGGTATTGTCGATTTGTCGAGGAATGATGGTTGCAGTATCTTTGAGTTTCTAACATGATGAAAATCTGAGGATTGAACCTTAAAGTCCAAGGTATTTTTCAAATCTTCCAGACCGCTTACTGTAGCCAGTTGTCAACACCAAAAATATTGTGAAAAATTATTCGTTGTCACTGTAACCGATATGCAATTGAACTGTTACGAAATTTGTTTCGAAAGGCCAAGGACATAAGCGATTAGCCAAATAAGCTCCTGTTCGATAAACTTCGGCTGATACATTACGATAAGCAATTTTTGCACTAAAAATCGATAATATTCTGCTTGCATTATAAGCGACATTTTGATTCCATGATCTGTGGATAGGTTGGCTATTTTTACTTTCCGTTTTGACTTAACTCAGGAGAATAAATAACAATGGCACTAGACCATGATGTTGAAGAACTTAAAAGGAAAAAAATTTGCTGTAAGTGTGTAGATGATGACTTTTTAAAACAGGATATCATAAAACAAGGAAAGAAAAGGAAATGCTCTTATTGTAGGAGAATTGCGAAATGTGTTTCCGTTGAAGACTTAGCAGACCGTGTTGAGAAGGCTTTTGAGCAACATTATCATCGGACATCTAACGAGCCGACATCATATCAATACGCTATGTTAAAAGATAAGGAGTTCAACTATGTGTGGGAGCGAGAAGGAGATAATGTAGTTGATGCAATAGCCTATGCCGTTGGACTGCCTGACGATCTGGCAGCTTCTGATATCCAAACGATACTATCAGAAAGACACTTGGATTTTGACAATGCCGCAATGGGTATCGAGGAAGAATTTGATTCAGAGTCATGTTACGAAAGGAACGAACCAAATGCAGGTCAATGGCATGGAGAATGGTATTATTTCCAGGACTCATTAAAAACTCAAACCCGGTTTTTCAGTCAATCGGCATCAGCATTACTGAAATCTATATTTAATGGCGTAGACGAAATCGAGACAGATAACAATTGTTCGCTAATTGTCGATGCAGGACCCAACACAAAGTTAGAAGAGGTTTTCAGAGCTCGAGGTTTTCAGTCAGACAAAGTTTTGGGAAACGCTCTTATGCAACCAGACAAAGAGCTTGGCCCACCTCCAGCAAATCTTGCCCGAGCGGGAAGAATGAATGCACAAGGGATATCGGTTTTTTATGGTGCTAACACCCCTGAGACTGCACTATCTGAAATCCGACCACCAGTTGGAAGCAAAGTGGTAATTGCACGTTTTGAAATCACTCGAAAATTGCGACTCCTTGATTTAACCGCATTAGATTCTGTTGCATCACAGGGAAGCATATTTGATCCAACCTTCATTGATCGAATCCAAAAAGCTCTTTTTTTAAGAACTTTAGGAAACCTTATGACCATACCTGTAATGCCGGATAATGAAACTCTCGATTATCTTCCAACCCAAGCCGTTGCTGACTTCCTGTCTTCTGAGAATATCCCAAAGCTTGATGGTATCATCTTCCCGTCCGCCCAAACTGCTGGGAATGCTTTAAATGTCGTTCTGTTTCATAAAGCCTCTATCGTAGAAAAAATCGAAACGTTTGGAGGAACGGATTTGGATGTTCATTTAGGTTACGGGGATTCAGATGGCTGGACAATAGATTATACCGTGTACGAAAAAGATCCACCCAAGGCCAAACAGACTAAAAGGAAAAGCCTCCTACCAACGGGCTTTTACTCTTTGGTGGACACCATCGATAATTTTAATAAACCCCAGGTCCCCTCCCTCAAAATTGATATAGAGTCGATTAGAGTTCATCATGTTTCATCTGTTAAATTCACAACACAGGATTACCCTGTAACCAGAGTCAAGCTGGAAAAGAGAGAGCCAGGCTTCTGATTTTCCCTTGATTTTGTTACCCAAAAAGTTTACTCAAATATCGACAATCACTTGGGCACAAAAATGGCCAAATCAGATGGGGTGAGAATGCGGAGTTTGTTTTCCTGCTCGCTACCAAATCATCTTTGCATTGACGCTATCATTACCCATTAAAATCGAAAACTCAGTTAGAGAAGATTTCAAATTCTTTAATACCAAAGCGTTGACTTTGTCTATCATTATTGGGAAAGGCCATTATCTAAAGGATGTTTGATCAGCGACAGTTATAATGCGCTGGGAAAAAATAATTGTCGTTGATCAGATGTTGACTTCTTTTGGTATTCATCTGTGCCCTGGATACTTCAAGCTCCAAAAATTTAAAACCCAAACTAAAGTATGATTATCCACTGCATGAATATTCTGAAGATGAGAAAAGTTTATGATACTAAAGCAATCCGGAACCTGATATTATCAATTTAAGGCGTTGCGGCTCCTTTAAAAACTTATGTTGGTGAAGAACAGAAAATGGTTTTAGTAAAATTATTCGGCAAATTTCGGGTTGGATATCATTCAGAGCGGGGAGATATTCGGATCAGCACTTTAACTTGTTTGGCTTGTATGGGATAAACCATGAAACGA
>MGTJ01000070.1 GCA_001799395.1 Desulfobacterales bacterium RIFOXYA12_FULL_46_15
CCAGGATAATACCGGCTTCTTTCCACGCATCAAAAAGCAACTGGGCATTGGAATGGATAAACGTGTTGGGATTGTTGATCTCATGGGCGACCCCCGAAGTCAGAACACCCATTGCAATCATCCTGTCGGCCAGGAGCAATTGCTCCTGGCGAAGGGCAGCTTCTTTCCTGTTTCTGATTTTTTCAGTGATGTCTTCGAAAACCGATACAATACCCGTTACCGATCCGTCTTCGTTAAATACAGGTCCCATGTTGATAGAAACCATTACCAAACGACCATCCGGCCATTTGATTCCCAGCCGCTCATCCCGTACCGGCCGGCCGGTGGCAATCACTTTTACGGCAGGCAGGATTTCCTTTTCGATCTTGGTCCCGTCTATACTGGTAATACGCCACTTTGGAGTCTCATATATCGGGATTTCATTACCGGTCCGGACAAGGGTCAGTATCTCTTCAGCCCTGGGGTTTGCAAAAGTGATTTCCCGGTTCGTGTTAACCATGACAATGCCCACAGGACTGGTTACCATGACACGGGAAAAAATATCGCGTTCCCTCTGAAGGGTTTTTTCGGCTGATTTCTTTTCCGAAATATCCATGCAAAAACCTTCAAGATACGTCTGGCCGTTTGCCTGATCCACAGCAATACGACAGGTTAACGTCACCCAGATGACACTACCGTCCCTGCGGTGGAATCGGGTTTCAAACCCTTGAACTTCAGCATTTTCCTCTAACAGGCGGGACAATTCTTTACGGTCATCGGCGGAAACATAAACTTCATCTCCGATATTGGTTACCGAGGTCATCAAATGCCGGGGGCTGCTGAATCCCAGTATGGATGCCAGGGACGGATTGGCATCGATAAATCGGCCATCCAGCGTTGATCGAAAAATCCCCATCGCAGCATTCCTGAAAATACCGGCATAGTTCTCCTCGGCATAGCGAAGCATGTTCCTGGCTTTTTTCTGATGCTGCATGGCAATCAGTAAGAAGAATACCAGTGTTGCAAGACACCCGGTAACACCAAGAGACACGCCAAGTATCTGTTTGTGAAACGACGGCAATGGTATTTGGTTGTCCTTTTTCTGAAGGGATATGATATCCCACCCGGAAATCGGTAACGGAGTGCGGGTATTATAATAGGTTTCGCCATCTATCGACAGGGTTTCTTGGTCAAGCTTTAGTTCCAGGGGTTTTATTTCCTGTTCTCCGAACTGCCTTGTCTGTTTTAGGCGTTCACGGGTTTGAGACGTCAGGGTCTTTATAGAATGAAACAGCCAGTCTGCCTGATTGCTCGAAAAGATAACATTATCCGGGGATACAAATGCAATTTTTTCTTTCCTGATTTTCAGCAGGTCTTCAACTTCTGAAATATTTATTTTCAAAGCCATCACACCCATGGGAACATGCTGATCTGGCCCGTATATGGGAGTGCTCAGGTGCAGACCCCGAATCCTGGAGGCTACGCCAAATGCAGGAAAAATTGCAGTATGTCCTGTAACGGCATTCTGAAAATATGGCCGGAAGGAATAATTGTAACCGATAATCGACACATCACTGATATCTGTACTTGACACCGCAATACCGCCCTGGTCAATGATATAGATAACATCTGAATGGGATACTTCTTTTGCAGTATGAAGAAAAAGCCTGATTCTCTCGCTGTTTGAATCTTCTCTGCCGGAAACTACATCGGCAGCCAGATGATCATCGGCAAGGGCCTTTACAACACGCAGGCGTTCCTTTAGGATATGACCGATCTGTTCGGAAAGGAGCTGCATATTGAGCTGGTGGATCTTCCGTTGATTTTCTTCCCGAAGCAACTGAACGCCCAGATAACCTGCCGTCCCGAGGAAAATCGACAAAACAACAAAAAAAACAATGTGTGTGGATAATGTAGTTATTGGGTCCTTGCCGGCTGTTGAGTAAATTGTCTGTTCAGTGGATAAGCGCCCCATGGACAAATTCCTGCATCTGGTGTTCAGTCCGGTAAAGGTAACAGGGCAATCAGCCCATCCCCTTTTATGTGCTGTAGTAGGATAGGAACTTCCTTTTTGTCAACGAAAATATAAAAAGCCTTGTATGCTTTTGACAGATGAATGGATCTTTGGATCTTGAGCCGGAAGCTCTGTATTCTTTTGTCAGCCGTTGATATCACCGGTTCTTGGGTATGAAGCCATTGCCGTCACAGCCATAATGCCCCCGAGATATCGGCAAATATCCAGTGGTTCATCCGATTCTTTACTTGCCAGGGGGAAAATGATACTAAAGCATAAACTTCAGGATAATACATTATGATGAACAAAAATAAGAACATGATTGGATTCGGCATTTTAGGCGAAGAAGGATTTTCTTTTCTTGAACTCATGGTGGTGGTGGTGATCCTCGGCATCCTTGCGACCTATATTGCGCCCCGGTTCATGGGCAGGACCGATGATGCAAAGATGGTGAAAGCCAAAGTGGATATCCTTGCCATTGAGACAGCCCTGAAACTTTATAAGCTTGACAACGGGAATTATCCCACGACTGACCAGGGTCTTGCCGCACTGGTGGAAAAGCCCTCAACCGAGCCTGTCCCCTTGAACTGGAAAGAAAAAGGATATCTTGAAAAATCCAAGGTATCAAAGGACCCATGGGGTAAAGACTATTTATACTTAAGCCCAGGGCTCCATGATGACTATGATATCATTTCCTATGGCGCAGACGGAGTTCCCGGCGGCGAAGGCAAAAATAAGGATGTCAACAGTTGGGATATTGACTAGATCAAAAAATATATCCGGTTTCACCCTGATGGAGCTGACGGTAGTCATCGTTATCACCTCAACCCTGTTGTTTTTTTCAATCCCCATGCTCAGAGATATCCCCCTTTTTTCTGATCCAAACGGCCGGACAGGGGACATTGTCCGCCTGATCAATGATCTTAAAAAACGTGCTGTTGAAAAAAATCTTGATTTTTCCATGCATATAGACACAGGATCAGGGTTTGTCTGGATCACGGATGAAACCATGAATGATGAGAAAAAGAGGGAGGCAAAGCAAAATGGTAAAAGGCTTTCCAGCAGCATTACGGTTCTGGATATCGAATATCCGGGCATGATGGAGACTTCTGCCAGCGAATATGAAATTTTCTTTAAAAAGAGTGGTTATTCAGACTTTGCCCTTATCCACATCATTGAAAATAAAAAAAATCTGACCCTGAAAATAGAACCGTTTCTTCCTAATGCGCAACTTTGGGACAGGCATATCCATTTTGAAGACTGTATTTAGCCACATAAAAGGGGTGCCCGGAAACGGCGGGTTCACTCTTCTTGAAGTCATGATCAGTGTTTCCATTATTGCCGTTATTTTCATTTCCCTTTTCAGGATGCAATCCTTTTGCATCTCTCTTGCCGAAACCGGCCGGTTTAACACTCTTGCCCCGATACTGGCCGGCCGGCTCTTAAATAAAATTGAAACCGATCTTGATAACTGGTCAGAGCCTGAAGGTAATTTTGGTGAAAATTACCCAGGGATCGGCTGGGCCTGTGAAATCATGGATTTTCCGCTTCAGGAACTGGAATTTACCGGCAAAGAGAGTACCCATCGGCTTAAAAAAATTATAGTCACCATAACCGGTTCCTCAGGGCAGACACCCTTAAAAACAGAAACCTGGAGGGTTGTCTTTGATTGATCCCAAAAAGCATGACGGCAAAGGATTCACTCTTGTTGAAATCCTCATCGCTATCCTGATCTTCTCCCTTGTCATGTCCGTGCTTTTTTCATCTTTCAGGGCTTTTATGCTTTCAAGCGAAGCGGTAAAAGAAAGTGTGACGCGAAATGAATTGATCCGGACGGCTTTTAATAGAATCCGCCTGGATCTTGAAGCCATATATATTCAGCAGCCACCCAGGTATAAAAAACCGGAATTCAATTCCGAGCCGGACCCATACCGGTTTGTGGGAAAAGAAGATGGTTTTTTCTTTTCGTCTTTTGCTCATGCCGGTTTCCGCAGAGGTGAGGAAAAGGCTATTTCCAGGATCTCCTATTTTTTAAAAGAAAACCTTGACCATACCTTTGATCTTACCCGGTCGGATATCCTGCCTCCTTTTCGTGAAGACAGGCCCCCCTGTGCCACCCCCCTGCTCTTTCGTGAAATTACGGGGTTTGAAGCCGGTTTTGTCGACAACAAGGGGGAATCACACAAATATTGGGATTCAGAGACCGAAGAGTTTAACTATTCATTCCCGGCAGGTATTCATTTGAAAATCAACTTTGGTTCCGGGGGAAAAAAACAAGTGATCGAGGCTTCCATCAAGATTCCCGTCGAAAGGAGGCCTTTTGAATAAAATGATAAAAAACGAAAACGGCATGGCCCTTGTCGTCACCCTGGCGGTTGTGGGGGTTCTTCTGGCAGCCGGGTTATGGCTCGCAAAATTCACAGGGGATGCAGCCATGGCCACCCTGGCCGAAAAAGACCGGTTCCAGGCAGAACAGCTCGCCATCTCCGGAATTGAAATCGCAAAGCTCATCCTGGTAGAAGATGCGGCAGAAAATAACACAGACTCTGTACAGGACATTTGGGCAGACCCGGAACTATTGTCAAGGACTGTGGCTGCCCTTGGAATTGAAAAAGGAGCCCTGACCATCAGGATTACGGATGAATTGTCTAAAATCCAGATGAACGCCCTGATCCGGCAGTTTCCAGGAAGCGAGCCAAACCATGACCAGGTAAAGCTCTGGGAGCGTTTCCTTGGTAATGGACAAAAAGAAGATAAGCAAAAGGACGATGCCGGCCCTTTAGAAAGGGTGAACGCCCTGAAAGACTGGCTTGATTCGGAAGATGATGGTGCCATCACCGGTCTTTTTGGTGCTGAAACAGATTATTATAAGGAACTTGCCCCTCCCTATGTCTGTGCCGACGGACCCTTCAACCAGGTTGAAGAGCTTTTGAATGTAAAAGGGTTTGAAGGATACCGGATAAAAAAAAGGATCGACCCCCTGTCTGGGGAAAACCAGGAGGGAAAAGGGTTGGAAGATGTTTTTACCGTATATGGCCTTGAAAATAATCCAGGCCCTGGAGGAGGCTACCGTTATCCGGGTCTGATCAACATCAACACGGCCGGTATTGAACTCCTTTCTGCTCTTCTCCCGGAAGGAATGGAGATCCTGGCCAGGGATCTGGCAGACTTCAGGAAAGAAAAGAGTGAAAATAAAAAAGGATATCTTCATGTGCTGGACAAGGGGTGGTATAAAAACGTGATTAACCTGCCGGCAAAGGAGCAGGAGCGCCTGAACCGTATTATCAGGTATTCAAGCCATATTTATAAAATTGAAAGCCGGGCACGGAAGAATTCTTCATTTACAACCCTTATTGCTTTTCTGATCAGAGAAAAAAACAAAATATCCGGACAATGGAACTGCCGGGTCATTCAAATGAAAAGGGAATAGACTTATCCCGTATAAATCTTGCTCTGTTTTAATTAAAGTTTTTGTAAACATCCTTGACAAGGTTGGGGATAAAAAGGATATAGACTGTTTAAAAAGGAGTCCGGCAGATACAGGGATCAAGAGGGTAACCATTCAATAACAGGAAAAGAGTTGATGAAGGGGCCATATCTTTTTATAGATCATGATCAATTCGGTGTAAAGGCCGTGATCATTGATGAGACCAACCAGGAAAAGACTGTCCTGAACTCTTGTGAAATCCTTTTCAAAGACCTGCCGGAAAAGGGCCAGGACAGGTCTGACACCGCCCTCTTTAATACTGCCATGGACAGCGTGGCTGAAACGATGGATATAAACTCTTGCCCTAATGCCGTTATCCTGATTTCGCCGGCGGTTGTCCATTTCAGAACCATCAGCCTGCCTTTTCATTCTGAAAAAAAAATACAGCAGACACTGCCCTTTGAACTTGAACCCCTTTTACCCCTGAATAATGAAACCTATATTTCCCATTTCCATATCCTGGATCAACAGGCGGATCTAAGTATGATCCTCACGGCATCCATTGCCGAATCGCGGGTTGAATCTTATTTCCTGAAACTCGCCGGTTTCGGAATCCGGCCGAAGATGATTACGCCGGCCGGATATTCGGCAGTTGTTGCATTTTTAAAAGCGCATCCTCAATTAAATGATTTTATATGGCTTGATATAACGGAAAACCGGATCATCCTGATCCTGATTCACAATCGAAAACCCTGGGTCTTAAGGACACTGCCCGGGTCCTTCCTGGTTTCGGAAAAATTAGCCGGTTGCCTTTGCCAGACCGTTACAGGATTTTACCAGAAAACAGGGGAAGATATAGAGTTTGACCTGATTACCGGGTTTGACAGGGATTTCCCGGACAGGGACAATTTTCTCAACACACTTGAAAAAGCCGTGGGAGAAAGGGCGGATCAAGGATCACGCTATTTGAATATTCCAAAGGATCAAAGGGTTCAGGGTATTGATGGCGATAAATGGCTGACGGCTGTTTCCCCTGACGATACCACAGACACTCTGATCAATTTCTGCAAAGGAAAATACAGCTCTGTTTCTTTTTTAAAAACCCATTTTTATCCCATTGCGGCCGGTATTGTGCTTTTTTTCTTCACACTGGGGATGGGGCTTTTCAGCACAGGGCTTGATAATTCAAACCTGTATAAGAAAATAAATTTCCTTGATGAAACAGCCTTATCGATTTTTATGAAAACCTTCCCTGACCAGAAACGGATTCAGGACCCCTATCTTCAAATGAAGGCCAATATTCAGGAAATCATGAAAAAGGCGGGCTCAAACACTGATAAACCTCTTATCGCCGGTAAAGAGGTGAAGGCCATGGATATTCTGAAAGAACTTTCCATGAAAATAGTGCCTGCCATTGATGTGGAAATCTCATCATTTTTATTGAATGCCGGGCGGATTGTTTTATCCGGCTCAACCGACAATTTCAATAATGTGGATAAAATCAAAACAAGTTTGGAATCTTCTGAATATTTCAAAAAAGTCAATATCAGTAGTGCGGCTACTGATAAAAAAGGGGACAGGGTTAATTTTAAATTTAATATTGACCTGTAAAAACCATATGTATAATTTTTCAAACCGGGAAAAATATGTTCTGATTTCAGGGGCCATATTTCTGATCCTGTTTTTTGGGATCTCTTTTGGAATCGTTCCGATATTTGAGAAAAAAACCAATTATGAACGGATATTAAAAGAAAAACAGGTTGCCCTGGAAGAGATGGTGAGCCTTCAGCACAGATTTCTGGCTTTGTCATCGGGTATGGACAGCAAAAAAAAACTCATCGCAAACAGAAAAGAGGGGTTTTCCCTTTTTTCCTTCCTGGATGCCGAGGCCAGGAAAAGCGGGCTCAAGGATAAAGTGGCCTATATGACCCCTTTTTCAAAAAAAATTGAAAAAACCGCCTATTCAATGGATACGGTTAAATTTAAACTTACTGGAGTATATCTAAAAGAGCTTACGGATTTATTATCCCATATTGAAGCATCGGAAAACGGTGTCGCCATTACGGCTCTTCTCCTGACAAAGACAGGGAAAAATAATGACAGGCTTGATGCCGTCATTGAAACGGAAACAATGATGCTCAAGGACACAGGAGTGACCGTAAAAAGCCCGGAAATAGGACTATGAAATACGTATTTGCCCTTATCAATCTCGTTCTGGCCGCAGCGTCTCTATATTTCTGTGCCGAAATAGTTTACAAAACCGTGCTGAAAGACACTTCCTTTATCCCTGAAATCAGGAACCCTGCTGCCAAACCGGCAAATACCGTTCAAAAAAGGGAAAAAAAAGACATTCCCCGGCAGGGTCATGAAATCATTGTACAACGAAATCTTTTCAAGGTGGAAACTGAAAAAAAAGGTGGTCCAGGCAATGATCCGGCAGGAGCAAAGGACGGGGAAAAGCTTGAACCGACCACCCTTTCCCTGACGCTCTGGGGTACGGTAACCGGCGGATCAGACCTCTATGCAGTGATTGAAGATAAAAAGGCCCGGGTTCAGGCCTTGTATCAGGAAGGAAATTCGGTTCAGGATGCAACAATCAAAAAAATCCTGAAAAGAGAGATTATTCTTAGTTATCAGGGCAAAGATCAGGTCCTTGAAATGGAAGCAGTGACAGAAAAAGACGGTCTGGTTAAAAAACCCATGGTTCAAAAGGCTTTTGATGAGACCACCATGGACAATCAACTCTTGTTGACTCAACACCCTGTACAGCCTCCTCCTCAACAGCCCTTCGGAAATACCGATGAGATAAAGACAAAAATTAAATTCAGGCCTTTTTTTACAAAAGGGCAACCCGACGGCGTAATGGTATATGCCATCAAACCCGAATCCGTTTTCAACAGGGCCGGGATGAGGAATGGGGATATTGTAAAAGCTATCGACGGAGCCCCGGTTTCATCCGTTGAAGACGCCTCTTCCCTGCTGGCTGGTATTGAGAATGCGGATTTTGCAAAAATTACCCTGGTCAGAAACGGGGAGACAAAAGAAATATCCTATGGTGCAGATAATGCCCTGGCGCCAGGGGATGAGGAACCGGAAAAAGCGGAAATTTCCGATGATAAGAATAAAGGAGAGGAATAATAATGTATTCTGTCAGAAAATGGGTCATGGCGGGTATCTTTTTGTGCACTGCCTGTGCTGTTTTTTTCACAGCCGGTTCTGCCGGTGCAACTGAGCCGGCAGAACCGGCTGTGAATCAGGCCGGCAAAGATTCCGCCTTTGTATCCATTGATTTCAATAATGTTGATATTAACGTATTTATAAAATTCATGAGCAAATTGACAGGCAAAAATTTTGTGGTGGACAACAGGGTCAGGGGGACCGTGACCATTATTTCGCCGACAAAAATATCTATAAAAGATGCTTACCGGGTTTTTGAATCCGTACTTGAAATCAACGGGTTTTCTACAGTTGAATCCGGGTCGGTCATTAAAATCGTTCCGGCTCCCCATGCAAAGGGGGATAACCTGGACACCCGGCTGGTTACGGATACCGGTCAAGAAGAAACGATCGATGACCGGGTTGTGACCCGGCTCATTCCCCTTGAATTTGCAAAAGCTGATGAACTGAAAAACCTTTTTTCGCCAATGGTCCCCAAAGGGAGCATTGTCCTGTCCTATCGCGATACCAATATGCTCATTGTAACGGCAACCCTTTCAAGTATCGGCAGGCTGCTGAAAATTGTCGAAAAAATAGATGTTGAAAGCATTGGAAAGCAGATATCCGTGCTTCCTTTAAAATATGCAGATGCAAAAAAACTGGTTCAGAATTTATCCGCTATTTTCAATGCCAGGGCAAAAGATGCCAAGCTAAAACAGAATACAGAGCTGGATGCGGGTTTTGTGGCTGATGAAAGAACAAATTCCATTATTCTCCTTGCAAACATACAGGAAACCGGCAAGGTCAAGGAATTGATCGGGATACTGGACCAGGAGGTTCCCAAAGGAGATGAACGGATACGGGTGTATTATCTTGAGCATGCATCGGCCGAGGCCCTGGTAAAGGTATTGCTGGAAATCCCCACCAAGGAACAGCAGACCCAGGCCGGAGCCCAGGGCCAGAAAAAAGCGCCCATCTTGTCTGAAAAAGTGAAAATCATGGCTGATAAAGCCACCAACAGCCTCATCATCATGGCTGATAAAGAAGATTACCCCGTACTGGAAGAGGTGATCAATAAACTCGATATCCCGAGGGCCATGGTGTATATTGAATGCCTCATCATGGAAGTCAACACGAGCCGCGGCCTGAATATCGGGACTGAATGGAAAGCATCCCAGGGATACGGCAATGACAGCGGCGTTGCTTTCGGCGGTTTCGGCGGCACAAACACGAGTACCGGGTATCCCAATCTTACAGGGGCTTCAACTGCCGGAACATCCGGGTCCTCGACCCTGCCCACGGGATTCTCCGTCGGCATCCTCGGGAAGAAATTCAGTATCGGCGGAGTGACTTTTCCTGATATCCAGGCTGTTGTGCAGGCGTTTCAAAATGATAAGGATGTTCATATCCTTTCAACTCCACAGATACTGACCACAGAGAATGAAGAAGCCTCCATCACCGTGGGCAAAAACGTCCCCTTCCAGACCCGGTCCACGGCCGAGTCGGGAACGGCCACCTATAACTCCTTTGAATACAAGGATGTGGGCATCAGCCTTAAAATAACCCCGCAGATCAGCAAAGACAAGCTTGTCCGGCTGAATGTCGCCCAGGAATTAACCAAACTCGATTCCTCAGCCAGCCAGTCCAGCCCGGACAGACCCACGACTTTCAAACGCCAGATACAGACCACCATTATAGTGGAAGATGCCAACAGTGTCGTCATCGGTGGCCTGATTGATGAAAGCCTGACAAAAACGGAATATAAAACCCCCTGTCTCGGTGATGTCCCTGTAATGGGATGGGCTTTTAAAAGCGTATCAAAAGGCGAGGAGAAAACCAATCTCTATGTTTTTCTGACTCCCAGGGTTGTGAAGAACCCGCTGGAATTAGACAAGATTTACAATGAAAAAGCAAAAGATATCGAATCCATCAAAACAGGTGAGGTTTCCTTATACAACAAGCTGATACAAAAAAAAGAGACAAATGATTGATGCAGTATTAAATCTCCTGGAAAAAAAGGCCGGGCTTTCAAGGGAAAACCTGGAAAAGCTTAAGGCCGCCTTTCAAAAAGACCGTTTAAGGCTCATTGATGCTTTTCTTGAAACCAAACTGGTACAGGAAAATGATGTCCTTGAAGCCTTGAGCCTGATCTATGCCATTCCCTTTGTTTCGGCCCTGCCGGTTGAAACGGCAAAAGACGGCTGGACGGAAAAAATTTCAAGACAATTCTTAAAAAAATGCAACATGGTCCCTCTTTCAGGGGGTGACAACAAGGTCCTCATTGCCCTTAACGACCCCTCGGATTTGAGTTTTGCCGATGATATTGCATCACTTTTGAGTCTTGATGACTATTCCCTTGTCCTGGCATCAAAGGCCCAGGTTCAGTCTGCCGTCAATATCCTCTATGACCGGTCCGGGGAAAGCGCCCAACAGCTTGCCGACGACATGGAAGACAATGGATTCACCATTATTGATGATTTTGAGCGGACGGCAGACCTTCTGGATGATACCAGTGATGCCCCGGTCATCCGGCTAGTCAACCATATGATTTCCCAGGCTGTCAAGGCAGGGGCCAGTGACATTCATATCGAACCCTTCCAGGATGTCCTGAAGGTCAGGTACCGCATAGACGGCATTCTGTATGAAATGCTGACACCTCCCAAGGGAGTTCAGGCCTCTTTGATCTCCAGGATCAAGGTCATGGCCAAGATGAATATTGCAGAAAAAAGAGTCCCCCAGGATGGGCGGGCACAGGTCAGGATTGGTGATCAGGAAATCGATATCCGTATTTCAACAGTTCCCACCTCTCACGGGGAACGGCTGGTCATGAGGCTTTTGAATAAATCCGGGTATTTCCTTGAATTCTCGGAGTTCGGCCTTTCCGATGACAATTATAGGATCATCCATAAAATTATCCGCCAGAACAACGGCATTGTCCTTGTCACAGGCCCGACCGGGAGCGGAAAAACCACAACTCTTTATGCGGCCCTGTCAAAAATCAATTCCCCGGATAAAAACATTATCACCATTGAAGACCCGGTTGAGTATAACCTCAAAGGCATCGGCCAGATCCAGGTCAATGCAAAAACCGGCGTCACCTTTGCAAAAGGGCTCAGGTCCATTGTCCGGCAGGACCCTGATATCGTCCTGATCGGGGAAATCAGGGATCTGGAGACAGCCCAGATTGCCATACAATCGGCCCTGACAGGCCATCTTGTGTTTTCCACCCTGCATACCAATGACTCGGCAGGGGCCGTCACCCGGCTGGTCGACCTGGGTGTTGAGCCTTACCTGATTTCTTCTTCCGTGAATTCAGTGGTGGCCCAGCGCCTGGTCAGGGTTCTCTGCAATGACTGCAAAGAGGGGTATAGGCTGGATGAATCCCATATCAACGCCCTGAACGGGGTCGGTGAAAAATTCATCGGCGAATATGTCTATAAACCTAAAGGATGTCCTAAATGCTTTAACACAGGATATTCCGGCAGGCAGGCCATTTTTGAAATCATGCTCATGGATGATGCCCTTAAAAGCCTTGTTTTGCAGACCTCTGATGCCAACCAGATCAAAGCCGCCGCACTCAGGGCCGGTATGGTCACCCTTCGCCGGGACGGTATGATTAAAGTGCTGAAAGGCATTACATCCATAGATGAGGTGCTTCGTGTCACCCATGAATAAAATTATTTTCATTCTTCTTTTTATTGTCCTGTGTTTGTCTTACGGGCTTTCCCCGGCCTATGCAAAAAATCCGGTTATCGGGTTTTACCAGGACTATATATCACCGGTTGACGGCCACCGGTGCCCCATGTATCCTTCCTGCTCCGCTTACGCAACCGAGGCCTTTGAAAAACACGGCCCCCTTATGGGGTGGATCATGGCCTGTGACAGGCTTGTCCGTTGCGGGCGGGATGAAACAAACCGATCCTTTGCCGTCATTGTGGACAACCGGGAACATACCTATGACCCTGTGGACGCCAATGACTTCTGGTGGTTTCAGGAAAAAAAATGAGACCCTGGTTTTCATACCTCTTGACCGGTCTTCTTCTCCTCTTTTTGATACAGGATGGATGCTGCGAAGAAAAAAAAATTCTCATTAGTTCAGATATGCAGATTGATTATGCCGAATCCCTTTTCAGGAATAAAGACTATGATACCGCCATCATCGAATACAAACGGTTTCTTCATTTTTTCCCGGAGAGCAGGCGCCTGGACCAGGTGAAATTTAATATTGCCCTATGCCTGTTTGAGCAGAAAAAATATATGGAAGCAGCAGAGGCCTTTAATGATATTATTCTTAAAAATCCGGACTCCCCTCACATCGGGGAAGCCTATTTCTGCCAGGCCCATGCCTTCATGAACCTTGGAAATATGGGATATGCCGAGATCGTTCTGCAAAATTATCTCAAGCTGGCAGGCGACACAAAGACAAAAGACAGGATTTATGCGGATCTGGCAAGGCTTCACCTGGCAAAAGTCAAGGCGTTTAATCCTGATTCCCTGACCCTTGCCAAAGAATACCTCTCAAAAATTTCACCTTCAGGCACCCATGCAAAGGAGGCTGAAAAGACCATGGACCTGATTCAGGAGGCAAAAAAAGCTCCCCATAAAAATCCCCGGGCCGCCGGTTTTTTTTCAATTATCCCGGGCGCCGGTTTTCTCTATTGTGAAAGATATCAGGACGCCCTGGTTACCTTTTTGCTGAATACCGGCCTGATGCTGGCCGCATATGAAGCCTATGACAAGGATAATACGGCTCTTGCCGGTGTCATCGGATTTGTGGAAACCGGTTTTTATATGGGCAATATTTACGGGGCTGTCTCTTCTGCTCACAAATATAATCAGACAGGCATATTAAAGGTTCTGAACAGGGATATCTCCCTTGTCCCGAAAATTGATCCGGAAGGCAAAAGCCTTGCCATGACGCTTCACTTTGATTTTTAGCTGCTTTCCCCGTTTTT
>MGTJ01000071.1 GCA_001799395.1 Desulfobacterales bacterium RIFOXYA12_FULL_46_15
ATGGAGCGGGCAACGAGGTTCGAACTCGCGACATCAAGCTTGGGAAGCTTGCACTCTACCAACTGAGTTATGCCCGCATCAGCCGTGGAATATATCAACCTATATCCGATTTGTCAACAACCCTTTTCCGTTAAGAAAACTGCTATCTCTGTTATCATAGCTCTGGCAAATATGCATCAAACTCATCCAGAAGCATTTTTGATATAGCTTCATGAATTTTCTGAATATTTTTTTCTTTTAACGTTTTTTCCCAGGACCTGTAGACAATTCTGAAAGACAAAGACTTTTTACCATCTGATAAGGGAGTCCCTTCAAATAAATCAAAAAGGAAAACTTTTTCAATTAAAGGGTCTTTACCGGAAAAAGTTTCTATTTGTTCCAAAACCCTACCAACGGTTACAGACCTGTTCACAATAATAGTAATATCCCGTGAAATGGAAGGAAATTTCGAAAGTAGCCGGGCTGTAATTGCCCCTGGTAACAGGCCTTGTATGGCATCAAATCTGAAATCAAAAACAAAAGCATCCTGTTTTAATCCGAAATTTCTTAAAACTCTGGAATCAATTTTCCCGAGTGAGCCGATAAGCACGTTCCCGGATCTGACGATTGCCGCGTATCCCTTTTGGTAATAGGGGAAAGATTGATCCTCAATTCTTTCAAAAACCAATTTCTGAATCATGAGAGTTTCAAAAAAGCCTTCAAGCACTCCCTTGAGATCAAAAAAATCCATATCAGATTTTTTTGCATACCAAGTTTGTTCCGACCTGTTACCGGTTAAAAGACCCGCAACCATTTCAATTTCTTCAGGAAGATCACCCTTCCGGGTAGCATGAAATATCTTGCCGATTTCAAAAATTCTTACACTGGTGGTCTGTTGGGAAATATTCTTTTTCATGGTATCGAGAAGACCGGGGAGCATTGAGGTTCTTAAAACCGACATCTGATCTGAAATGGGGTTTAAAATGGTCTCCACATTTCTCTTTTTGTCATCTTCTGCAAGATTCAACCGGTCACATGAATTTTCATGGATGAAATTATAATTTATAGCTTCAGACAATGAAAAACCTGTCAATATCCGCTTAATCATTTTTCTAAGACTGACTTTGGGTGAAAGCTGCCGGCCTTCTGCTGGCACCAGCGGATAACTGGTTTGAATATTGTCATACCCCCACAGCCTTGCCACCTCTT
This sequence comes from Desulfobacterales bacterium RIFOXYA12_FULL_46_15, assembly GCA_001799395.1. Taxonomy (GTDB): domain Bacteria; phylum Desulfobacterota; class Desulfobacteria; order Desulfobacterales; family Desulfobacteraceae; genus Desulfobacula. Next base: position 1,189 of record MGTJ01000071.1, read on the forward strand.
CAGAAAGATCTTCAGGCCGTGTCACATCCACCCTGAAGGACGGAACCCCCACTATCAATCTCTGATCATTCTTTTTTTGAACTTTAAATTCAACTGATTCCAGAATCTGCTTTATGCTGTTAATATCAAAATCTGTACCAAGCCGGGAGTTCAATGCTTTTGTGCTCAGATCAATATTGACCGGCACATATTTTTCAGGATAGGTATCAATATATCCTTCTGCCATAGTGGCATCACATAATTCCACCATCAGGGAAACCGCTCTTTTGAGTGCATTCAATGTTCCATCCGGATCAACACCACGCTCGAACCTGTGAGAGGCATCTGTTGCAATCCCGGTAATTTTTGCGGTTTTCCGAATGGAAATCGGATTAAAATATGCACTTTCGATCAAAACACGGTTTGTGGTTTCCGTGATTTCGGAATTTTCACCACCCATCACCCCGGCCAGCGCCACCGGCCTTTCTCCGTCGCAAATCATTAGCATATCCGGCTGAAGTGCATGGGTTTTACTGTCAAGCGTTGTAAATTCAGAGTCTGCACCTGCTCTTCGGACAATAATTTTTCCCTTTGCAACCCTATCAAAATCAAAGGCATGCAGCGGCTGACCGGTTTCCATCATCACAAAATTGGTAATGTCCACCACATTATTGATGGAACTAAGCCCCACGGTCTCAAGCCTTTCCTTCAACCAAAAGGGAGAAGGCTTGATTTTTACATCAAACAAAAGGCCTGCACTATATCTGGGACAAAGATCAGTATCCATAATTTCAACTTTGGCATGGGTATGGATTGATTCTTTCCCAACTTTATTTTCAGGAAAAGAGAAGAGAGGAAAGTTTATTTTTTGCCGAGGCTCTGCAAAAGCTCCTATTTCTCTGGCAATACCGATCACACTGAGACAATCCGGCCGATTAGGCGTCAGACTAATTTCAAACACTGCGTCAGATAATTTCAAGGCCTCATCCAGTGATGTTCCGGTCTTATAATCACCTTCAAGGTCCATAATCCCGGACGATTCTGAATTGAGCCTTAATTCAGCCGCGCTGCAAAGCATGCCTTGAGAAATTTCCCCTCTTAGTTTCCCTGCCTTGATTTTCAATTCTCCAGGAAGTATAGCGCCTTCAAGTGCACAAGGGGAAAACATACCTTCTCTTACATTTGGTGCTCCGCATACAATCTGAAGCCCCTGATTTGATCCGACATCAACCCGGCATACGGATAGCTTACCGGCATTCGGATGCGGTTTAACCTCCAGAACCTTTGCAACAACAACTTGCTTGAGGTAATCATACTTTTCTTCAACCGACTCAACCTCAAGACCTGCCATAGTCAATTTTTCTGATATTATAGAGGGTGGAAGGTCAACAGAGATATATGCCTTTAACCAGTTCAGACTGACTTTCATATTAAAACTGCCTTAAGAAACGGATGTCGTTTTCGAAAAATTTTCTTATATCATCAATTCCATACTTCAGCATGGCAAGACGCTCAATTCCCATGCCAAACGCAAACCCTGTGTATTGATTTGTATCATACCCGACATTTTCAAAAACTGCAGGGTGAACCATACCTGAACCCAAGACTTCCAACCATCCTGTTTTTGAACATATCCGGCACCCGGCTCCCCGGCACATGACACAGCAGATATCAACCTCAGCACTTGGTTCGGTAAAAGGAAAGAAACTCGGTCTGAAGCGCAGAGCTGTTTCCTTATCAAAAAATTGATGAACAAAAGTTGTCAAGATCCCTTTCAGATCACCGAAAGAAATGTTTTTATCCACCATCAAACCTTCAACCTGGTGAAACATGGGGGTGTGTGTGATATCCGAATCGCACCGAAAAACTTTGCCAGGGGAAATAATCCTTACCGGCGGTTTGGTTTTTTCCATCACACGGGGTTGAGAAGGAGAAGTGTGCGTTCTAAGAACGATATTTTCCGATACATAAAAGGTATCCTGCATATCTCTTGCAGGATGGTATTTAGGAATATTCAAGGCTTCAAAATTATAATAATCCGTTTCAACCTCAGGACTTTCCGCAATATCAAAACCAAGTCTTAGAAAGATATCACTGATTTCCCCGGCTACCTGGGTAATGGGATGAAGAGAACCTCTCCGTGTAAATCTTCCGGGAAGTGTTACATCAATACCTTGAAAATCCTTATCGCTCTCAGCTTCAATTTCTATCTGCTTCGCCTGTATAGCTTTTTCAAGCTTCATTTTCAGGATATTGGCATTTTTGCCTGCATCAGGACGTTCATCTTCTGGAAGAGAAGAAATATTCCGCAAAAATCCAGTGAGAATTCCCTTCCTACCAAGATATTTTATGGAAACCTGCTCAAGCGTATCTGAATCGCATGCCTTTTCTATGCTTTCAAACGCTTCTATTTCAATTCCGACAATAGTGTTTTGCAAAACACCCTCGCAAATCGATTAATCTAGTTAAATTGGGATCTGGCTGTTAATGCCAACTGGGAAAAAGCAGCCGGATCACAGATTGCAAGATCGGCCAACACTTTTCTGTCCAACTCACTTCCGCATAATTTCAGTCCATTTATGAATTTGCTGTAAGAAATTTCATTCATCCTTGCAGCAGCATTAATCCTGATGATCCAAAGCTTTCTAAAATCTCTTTTCCGTGCCCGTCTATCCCTATATGCATACATCAATGCTTTGTCGACACTGTCGGAAGCTGTGCGGTAAAGCTTGCCTCTTCCGCCCCTGAACCCTTTTGCAAGCTTAAGAACCTTATTTCTGCGCCTTCTTGCTTTAAACCCTCTTTTGACTCTCATGTTGTCAAACTCCTCAATTCTCTAATTTCTTTTAGTCAAACCATAAAAAAAGATTAAGACCTATCCATTGGGTAATAAACGCCGGACTTCCAGCATATTATCCTTATCTATAATCTGACCCTGTCTAAAAGATCTTTTTCTTTTTGTTGTTTTTTTAGTTAAAATATGGCTGGCATGGGGCTTCCTGAATTTATATTTGCCTGAACCTGTTTTCTTAAACCGTTTTGCAGCCGCTCTGCATGTTTTGATCTTCGGCATTTTATTCTTCTCCTGTACAATTTCAAAAAAGAGATGGCGGTATAAAAAACTATACCACCATACATTTATGTATTTTAAAGCAGTCCTGCTATTTCTACAAAGCAGCGCTCCGGGTTATTTCGGCCCCAAAAGCATTGTAATAAAACGGCCTTCAAATTTCGGTGCCTGATCAACAACTGCAAACCCTGACGTCATGGCAGTAATTTTTCCCAGAATTGCATTTGCCTGCTCCTGAAGCGTGAATTCTCTTCCCCTGAAAACCATTGTAACCTTGACCTTATCATTATTACTGATAAATTTTTCAATGTGCTTCACTTTGGTTTCAAGATCATGGTCGCCTGTTTTGGGTCGCACCTTGATTTCTTTTATCTGGGTGGTTTTTTGTTTACGCTTGGCCTCCTGCTTTTTTTTGGTCAACTCGTATTTATATTTTCCAAAATCCATTATCTTGCAGACAGGCGGTTTTGCATCCGGTGAAACCTCAACCAAATCCAAAGATTCCTCAGCAGCAGCCCGCAATGCTTCTTCAATAAGCATGATTCCTATCTGCTCGCCGCCAGAACCAATGACCCGTACCTGGCTGGACCGAATCCCCCTATTCACGTTTACCTGATCCTGCTTCCCTCGCTTAGTAGATATTCCACACCTCCTGCACCTACAAGATTCCAATTTATATTTGATCAAACAAGTATAACCCTGCAATTATAATGATATGCCTTAAAAAAAGCAAGTATTATTTCTCTTGGATTTCCTTTGTTTTTGGATTCAAGGTATAAGTCTCTAAATAACTGTTTTTCCAATACAAATTTCTTTCGTTCTTGAAAAACAGAACAAAAAGATCAAGGCTTTCCCGGCGAAGTATTCCAGGAACAACTTCAATACTGCATTTTTCATATAATGGTGCCAACCCCTTTAAATCACACCGGGTTCCACCTCCCATGGGGTCTTCATAGGCATATACAATTTTTTTAATCCCGGACAGGATAATCGCCCCAAAACACATCAGGCAAGGCTCCAAAGTAACGTATAAGACTGCTTTCCCCGGGTCAAATAGGACTCCTCCGGTTTCAATTAATTTTAAAGCTCTTATCTCAGCATGGTCAATTTCGCTACAGAAAAATTTATCCGGCGTTGTTCCTTCCCTTGCTCCGGCTGCCACTACTTTTCCATCCTGAACAATTACACAGCCGACAGGAAATTCCCCTTTATTAAAAGCCTCTTTTGCCTGTTCTAAAGCCAGGCCCATATAATATTCATCATTCAAGATAAAACTCTCTTATTTCAAAAGGAACCCCTTACCAAATATAATCCGACTCTTTATAAAAAAATCGAAATTCTATTCTCTTGATTTTTTCTACAATACCTGTATTTTATTGAAATTAATTTTTCAATAAAAATGTATGGAAACAAATAAAAAATTATATATTAATGACACCTCACAGGACAGCACACTTTCAATACGGGAAAGATTCCAGATCAGGGAAAAAAATTTTCTTTCTGAATATGGAACCCTTAGCGCCAATACAAAAAGGCACCATAATGAAGACCAAATCTGCAATATCAGAACTCCTTTTCAGCTTGACAGGGACAGGATTGTCTATTCAAATGCCTTTCGGCGGCTGAAGCATAAAACCCAGGTTTTTCTTTCCCCATTAGGGGATCATTATCGAACCCGCCTCACACATACCCTTGAAGTTGCTGAAATTTCCAGAAATATAGCCAGAGCCATGCGGCTTAATGAAGATTTATCCGAAGCCATAGCCCTGGGCCATGATCTTGGACATACCCCGTTTGGACACGGAGGTGAAACTGCCTTAATAGAAGTCTTTTCCCATCACTTTTCCCATTCCGATCAAAGCCTTAGGGTTGTTGACTCTCTTGAAAACATGGGTAAGGGTCTGAACCTGACCCGAGAGGTCAGGGACGGAATCCTGAAGCACTCCAAAGGATTTGGCAACATCATCCCCTCCACTCCCGGTGAAACTGCCGTTACCGTGGAGGGGAGAATTGTCAGAATTGCCGACATCATCGCTTATTTAAACCATGACCTTGATGATGCATTAAGAGGAAAGGTTATTCTTCCAACCGATGTTCCGGATATCTGCATCAAGAAATTGGGTAAAACACATTCCCAAAGAGCCAGTCTTATGATTGAACAACTGGTTTACAACAGCGGTCCGGAAAATGGAAAATTCATTCTTGATATGGGCAAAGATACCTTTCATGCCATGACCATTCTTCGCAAATTTCTATATGACAAAGTATACCGCTCACCAGCGGTTCATGAAGAATTTTTAAAGGCAAAAAACATTATTATCGGGCTTTACAACTATTTCATCAATCATCCGGATGCGTTACAAAGCGAACTCGAAAAAATGGAAATGGCCCCATGGGAGGCCTCTAAAAACCCTTTGAGCCGGTCCGTATGCGACATCATTGCCAGCATGACCGACCGGTACGCCTTAAATCTATATGCAAAAACCTTTTTCCCTAAACCCCTTGTTTGATCCTTGTTATTAAAGGCGCTGGCATGCCTGAAACCCTTTCGAATCTCTATCAGTTGATGGACGATACCTGGAATAGGATTGCAGAGGCGTATCAATTCAAATGTAACGGATGTAAGGACAATTGCTGCCAATCCTTGTTTTTTCATCATACTCACATTGAAAAGGCATATTTACGTTACGGGTTTGAGCAACTTAAGCCGGACACACAAAAAGACATCCTGAACAAGACAAAATATTACTGCCGGGAAACCTTTCCGGTATCAGGCGAGATTAAAAGCCTGAAAATCATGTGCCCTTTGAATGAAAAAGGCCGGTGTATTCTATACCCCTACAGGCCGATGATCTGCCGGCTTCATGGTCTTCCCCATGAAATCAGAAAACCCGGATTCAATCCTTTAATGGGAAAAGGATGTGAAACCGGCCTTTTTGATGAAAAGCCCTATATAGAATTTGACCGGACTCCTTTTTATCAAAATATGGCTCAAATTGAGGCAGAATACCGGAAAAAAATGAAAATAAACCATAAAATAAAAGAGACAGTAGCTCAGATGCTGCTAAGATCTACAGAAAATTTTCCTGCTGCTGAAAACCCGATTTTATAAAATTCCAAATTCAAACTACCTGTCATCTTCCTCAACATTTTTTCAGGTTCTGACAAACCAGTCAACAGGCCTCCTTAAACTCACAGGATCTGGATATTGACTCAGATAGCCGACTCTCAACATGAATTGGGGAATCATGGTATCAGGATGATTTTCTTTAATTTTTTTCTGTCCCTGTCTTTCTTCCAGAGCCTGGGTCATGGGATGAATAGCTATCATTTTTTCCCTTGCTCTCAGAGCAATCCTTTGAAACCGCCTTCCTGTTTCAATCAAATCTTTGACGTTGTTGCCTTCACTTGTGATCACCATCCAGCCGGCTCCTTCTTTTACCTGTTTTTCAATCTTTTCAATTCCTTTTTCCCTGAAAGTCTTGCCCATGACATCTTTTTTACTCATAAAATTTCGAACATAAAATCCTGCCAGCCCTGTAATTTCCATCCCCTCCGGAGTCAGTCCATCTCTATATTTCTTAATTTCCTCATCTTTCAGACGAGTCCAGTTTGCAGCCTCGGACACAGCTTCTTCATTGTTGAACTGAATGATAAAATTATTGACGGCTTCTTTCGCCATATGCTTGCTATGGGTGGTTCCTGACGGAAAATAATGAAGATGGCCCTTTGCTTCTTTTTTAAAATCATTCACATCCGATAATTTCAACTCTCCTTGCAGCATATTGCTTTTTACCGTCCTCCGGGTAATAATTCTCTGCAAGGGGATATCCACTGCCTTTGACTTTGAAATATTGATTAATACAACTTCCGGGTCAAATACATCCTTTCCCGTTACTAAGGTCTCAACGGCATAACCCAGGGCATTGGCAGCCTGAACCAGATTTTCGATAAATGCACCCAAAGATAACATTACTTCTCTGTTTGAACCATCGACTTGAGGAAGCCACCGGTCTTTATCAGAGCCAATGATCCATCTTGTTTTGCCGATCATCCTGACAAACCAGGGCTGGCTGTTATGCCCGCTCGGAGCCAGGGATGCATAATACAGAATCCTATACGCAACCGGGTCCATCTCAATCCGTTTTTGAGGCAATCCTTCCGCACACATCAATTCAGATCTTAAATCCCTTGTACAGGATAACAAACCAGTCCCAATGCCTGACATCAAAACAGTTGCAACTATGCTTTTTTTACAAAACTCTCTTCTGTTCATGGCATAATCTCCAAAAATTTGTCACTTATAGGTGACTTTATTGATTAAAAAAATTTACACTCTACATCAGCCTGAGTGCACTTTTTACAATTTGATCAATACCATCCTGAAGGCGACTCCAGCCCTGTTCCGACCTGATATCGATCCCCCCATACAGCTCAATATTCCTAGAACGCAGGACTAAATAACTGACGGCAGCACCCACCAACATGATAATGGCCTGCAGATCAACCTGCGGTTTATCATTTATAAAAAACATCTGAAAAAATTCCATAATGCTTTCTTCTCTTATTCTCTCCAGTTCATCGGTCAACTCATTGGTCTCAATGATTTCCCAGGCCATGATCGCCTGGGTTATGGGACGTTTCCGCAAAGATCGGATAAAATTACCTGCAAAGGCGGATAATCTTTTCTCCAGGGGCATTTGTGAAAATTTATAAAGATCTCCTCCAGCCAACTCTAATGAAGAGGGCCAGAAATCCCCTTCTTTTCCAAAAGTAGCAACCAGGCCCTGAAGACCGTTAAAATAACGATAAATTAAAACCTTATCCACCCCGGCTTCCCGGGCAACGGCATTTACCCCCACACCTTTAAACCCTTTTTTTGCCAGAATACTGCCCACGGCGCTGATAAGGCGCCGGCTGGTGATTTGCCTATCCCTGATTTTTAATTGCCGTTTTTCAATCATTTTTGTTCGGTTCCGTTTTGAATATGAATCTATATATCACCAACCGGTGACAATTTTCAAGTCTTTTTTACTCTTCCAAATCCGGATTAAAGAATTCCTTCTGGCATGCGGGGCACCCTCTCTCCGCCAAGCACATACCCTCCGTCAAGCCGGATAACACTTCCGGTCATATAGGCGGCGTCTTTAATCAGAAACAGGATGGTCTTGATAAGATCTTCAGATTTGCCGGTACGGCCCAGGAGAATATGATCTATCAAAGCCTTTTTTTCATTCTCAGTCAGAGCTTCCTGCCATCCCCTTGTGTTTTTTGCATGGCGGCCATCAAATAAACCCAGCATGATTTCATTGACCCTGATCGTGGGTGCCCCCATACGGGCCCAGGTTTCCGTCAGGGTAGAAACCCCTTTATTGGCAGCAGCATACCCATCATTAAAAACAAGGGCGGCAGGGCCTGACCTTCCAACAATAGCGGCAATGGAAGAAATATTAATGACAACCGCCTCGTCAGCTTTTTTCAGCAAGGGAAAAACAGATGCGAATACCCATCGTTTGGCCTTGAGTGTTGTCTCAATTTCAAGATCCCACTGATCTTCGTTATATTCACCATGAACCGAGGGCCAGCCACCTCGCTCTATATTATTGATAAAAATATCCACACAGCCGTATTTCTCTTCTATTTCTGCGGTCAGCCGGTGGATGTCCCGATTGTTTCTCAAATCAACCGTAAAGATCGTATGCTCGGTCCCGGTTTTCTTAAAATCTTCTTCCATTTTACAAAAATCATCTGTCCAGTCATATCGGGTTAAAGCAAGCTTTGCCCCTTCAGCAGCCAGCGCAAGCCCGATCTCTTTACCTATTCCTTTTACGGCACCAAGGACGAGAGCAACTTTTCCCTTAATTCGCATGAAAATCAATCCCCAAATGACGGCTGGATACCAAATAACATCCATGTAACCCAGGCAATACCGAAATTGAGAAGGGCTTCATCATCCATTCGGATTTTTTTTAAAATAGCTTTCGGAACACTTACGGTTTCCAATAAATTTCCGTTAAAAACCCGTGACAGGAACTCATCCAGATCATACAAGCCAAGGTAAAATATATCGGCCTGAGCACCTTCAAGCTTTCCAGGCAAAATCCTGTTTTTCAGACTGATCAGGTCCATGAGGGCATCGTTATGTTCATTATGCGTTTGAACATCCTGACCCTTGAGCCACTCTTCAACTGTAAGATCGGTTTTTACGCCAAATCCTTTGCAATGGGGTTCTTCAATCAAGGCAAAAAATTCCGAAACCTTTCCCGTTTCTCTTGATCTTGCAATGGCTCTTGCCAAAGGATATATTCTGCATGAAGCAGGCCGGTCTTTATAAACCGAGCAACCGTCAGCGGTAACAAAAGGACATTCATGGCCCGTTCCCGGATTGGCTTTGAAACAGACCACGGGAAGGCCAGACTCCGGACCGTAGTGAAGCGAAGTATAATGTTTTAAAAATTCCTGTGACGTCATCCCGAGATTCTTTCTAAGCCTTAATATATCATAGGGTGTCAATGTCTGATGCAGATCCCTGCAGCAATCATTGAAACATTCATTTTCAGAACCGCACCTAAATCCCATAAGGGTCCCAGGAGCAACAGGCTTCATATCTTCAGACATGTTATATTTCCTTTTCTCAAGTTTAGCATTAAAGAGATTTTCCAGTATCAAACTAACAGGATTTTACCTAGATTTCCAGCGCCTTTTTACCTTTGAAAATATACCATATTTTGTATTGTCTCATCGTCAATTTTAATATACACAGACCATCAGTAAACCAATGGGTATAAACCGAAACCCGGCCAAATCTTTTTTCAAAAATTCTTGACAAAATTAGTCTGAGAGTGCTATTCCGATAACATTTATGCCAGGCTTGGATCAGTATCTGATATTATTTTCCTGATCCCAAAGTTAGCTTAAGCATTAAAAGGCCGAATAGTAATTGGCTCGGCCTGTTTTATTTAAATAAATTTAGTGGCACAACGGTATTGTGCAATTTGATTAACTTAACTTATGGAGGTATTTTAAATGCCATCTTTTGTAATTGCAGAAAAATGTGACGGCTGCAAAGGTGGGGACAAAACCGCATGCATGTACATCTGCCCCAATGACCTGATGGTTCTTGATCCCAATGAAATGAAAGCATACAATCAGGAACCGGATCAGTGCTGGGAATGCTATTCATGCGTAAAGATCTGTCCTTCTCAGGCAATTGAAGTCAGAGGTTATTCCGACTTTGTTCCCATGGGTGCCTCAGTTCTCCCGATGATGGGGACAGAAGACATTATGTGGACTTGCAAGTTCAGAAACGGCGTTGTAAAACGCTTCAAGTTCCCGATCAGAACAACACCCGAAGGCGAAGCCAATGCATATGCCGACCTTAAAGGTAAGGACCTTAACAGCGGGCTTCTTTCCACACAGGAAGCCGATGGTTATGTTCTCAAAGCTCCGACCGAGCTTGCATAAGCCTGACTGTTAACCATTTAGATTGATACTTTTATAATAATACTGGAGGTATATAATGGCATTACCTAACAAACCTGTTGGAGAGCTTAAAGCTGAAAGAGACCCAAAGGTTGAGAAAAGAGACGTTGATGTTCTGATTATCGGCGGTGGTATGGCTGCCTGCGGAACTGCATTTGAAATTAAAAAATGGGCAAGTGACGACACAAAAATTCTTCTTTGTGACAAAGCTGCTCTTGAAAGATCAGGCGCTGTTGCCCAGGGTCTTTCAGCTATCAACACCTATATCGGCGAAAACAAACCCGAAGATTATGTCAGAATGGTCAGAAACGACCTGATGGGTATTGTTCGCGAAGATCTGATATTCGACCTTGGCCGTCATGTTGATGATTCCGTTCATCTGTTTGAAGAATGGGGACTTCCTGTCTGGAAAAAATCCGATGACGGGAAAACCCTTGACGGTAAAAAAGGCCAGAAACAGGGTACTCTTAAAGGTGGAGCAATACCTGTCCGTACCGGTAAATGGCAGATCATGATCAATGGTGAGTCTTACAAGAGAATTGTTGCCGAAGCCGGTAAAAAAGCACTTGGTTCGGATAATATCCTTGAAAGATGCTTTATTGTAGAAATTTTAAACGACAAAGCTGATCCCAGCAGAGTTGCCGGTGCAGTTGGCTTCTCGTTAAGGGAAAATAAAGTTTACATCATCAATGCAAAAGTTATCGCTGTAGCCTGCGGCGGTGCAGTAAACGTTTACTTGCCCCGTTCAGTTGGTGAAGGTAAAGGTCGCGCCTGGTATCCGGTATGGAATGCAGGATCCACCTATACAATGGCACTCAGAGCAGGTGCTGAACTTTCCATGATGGAAAACCGTTTCACCCCGGCCCGTTTTAAAGATGGTTACGGTCCTGTAGGCGCATGGTTCCTTCTGTTCAAAGCAGCAACCGTTAACGGCCTAGGTGAAAACTATGCCGCTTCTCCGGAATCCAAAGCAGAACTTGAAAAATATGCTCCCTATGGAACAGCTGCCGTTACTCCTACCTGTCTGAGAAACCACCTCATGCTGAATGAATACAAAGCAGGCCGTGGTCCGATTATCATGAAGACTTCTGCCGCGCTTGCAAAACTTGCTGAAACCATGGACAAAAAAGAGCTGAAACACCTTGAATCAGAAGCCTGGGAAGATTTCCTTGACATGTCCGTTGGTCAGGCCGGTCTATGGTGCGCAACCAATACCGAACCTGAGAAAAAAGACTCAGAAGTTATGCCGACTGAACCGTATCTGTTAGGTTCACACTCCGGCTGCTGTGGTATCTGGTGCTCAGGCCCGGAAGAAGCCTGGGTTCCTGCTGAATACAAATGGGGCTATAACAGAATGACCACAGCCAAAGGACTTTTCACGGCTGGTGACGGTGTTGGCTGCTCCGGTCATAAATTCTCCTCTGGTTCCCATGCAGAAGGCCGTATCATTGCCAAATCCATGTTGCAGTATCTGAAAGCAGAAGGCAGCAAGGTAACCGGTTTTGCTGAAACCGATCAAGAACTGGTTGATTTTGTATACAAACCGGTTAGAAATTATCTGGATCACTGCCAATACACAACTGCAACAGATATTAACCCGAACTACTGCAAACCTGCCGGCATGGCCCTGCGCCTCATGAAAATGACCAATGAATACGGCGGAGGTATCGGAACCTACTATATGACTTCCGGCAAGAATCTTGAAATCCTCATGGAAAAATTTGAAATGTTCCGTGAAGACCTTGAAAAAATA
>MGTJ01000072.1 GCA_001799395.1 Desulfobacterales bacterium RIFOXYA12_FULL_46_15
CAAGGATACAATTTTGTTCAGTTCCGAACCGGAACCTCAGACTGACCCGGATGTGCCTGCACCTGAACCAGAGCCTGAGCCAGAGCCCGAACCAGAACCAGAGCCCGAACCCGAACCAGAGCCAGTACCCGAACCTGAACCAGAGCCTGAGCCAGTGCCTGAACCTGAACCCGAGCCTGAGCCTGAGCCTGAGCCTGAGCCTGAACCTGAGCCTGAGCCGACTCCCCCATCCGGCGGCGGTGGAGGCGGCGGAAACTCGGACGATCAAACATTATATGGCACGGCAAATTCAGACACCCTTTCCGGGCTTCATGGCAATGATACGCTCTATGGATATGGGGGGGATGATGTCTTATACGGGGATGATCCTGGTGATACCGGCATTACCGGCAGTGATACTCTCCATGGCGGGGATAATGATGACCATCTCTATGGAGGGCCCGGCAATGACACCCTCTATGGTGAAGCCGGGAAAGACTGGCTGACAGGAGACCAGGGCAGCGACACCCTGGATGGTGGAGATAGCACGTGTTTTATCGGCGGTTATCCGAATAATTATGCAGTATATCGGAATGATCCGGATTCCAATACAGACGGAAACGGGGTTGCGGTCAGCATTTCATACAACAGCGCGTCAGGGGGAAGCTTTTCATCCGCTGCAACCGATGGCTGGGGGAATACCGATACCCTGTCCAACATCTCCGGCATCATAGGTTCGGCCTTCAACGATACCTTGAGCATCTCCGTCACTGACACGGATAGTATATCGAATGTCTTCTGGGAGCTGTGGGGGATGGAAGGCAATGACACCCTGACCGGTACTGCCGGTGAAAGGGTAAGGGTCATATATACGGATGACCCTGCCGGCGTAACCGTTAATTTGGGTACCGGCTCAGCCACGGACGGATGGGGCGGCACTGATACCCTGTACGTTATTGAAGTGGTTTCCGGTTCAAAATTCAATGATACCCTGACCGGATCAGCCAATGATGATGGTTTTTTAGCCAGCATCGGCGATGATATCATTGACGGCGGAGCTTCCGGCCATGACTGGATGGATTATAGTTACCTGAACGGCAGTGACAATTTTTCCAAGGCAGATGTTAACCTTTCTACCGGGGTTGCCAAGGGCCTTGATTCCAGCAGCGCTATCCTGTTTACAGACACCCTGAGCAATGTGGAAGATGTCTATGGCTCCAATCAGGACGATATCATCATCGGGTCCAATGGCGATAATTGGCTTTTCGGCAATGATGGTGATGATTCGCTGTTCGGCGGGGATGGCTATGATGTCCTTAGCGGCGGCAATGGGGCAGACAGCCTTACGGGTGGTGTAGGTGAAGATACACTGAAAGGCGGGGAGGGTGATGATTCGCTGTTCGGCGGGGATGGTAATGATACCCTGTATGGCGATAGCGGCAATGATGCGATGACAGGAGGCCTTGGCGATGATATATTCAAATTTGAGGATTCAACTGCAATTTGCACGGTTGCTGATTTTAAAGCGCCATCTGAGAACGATGTGTTGAGGTTTTATGAAGATTCCCTGGGCCTGGTTGCTCAAGGAGGAACGACATACACATCAGCCAATAGCAGTGCACCTGCTAATCCTGCTTTATTCAAAATTATAGGGGTGACCGATGCAGCGGCCAATGACTGGTCAGATGTTGCGTCTATAATCAATTCAGCCGTGACTGAAACAGGAGAATCATGGACTCAATCAAATGACGATACCTATTTTGTCGTCAGGAACGGCACGGTTCCGACCACGGGTGTGGGTTCACGGGTGTATTTTTGGTACGGGGACACACCTACCGAAAATAATACCGTCGATGCCGGAGAACTGAAACATTTTGTGACCCTGGACGGGTTTACTGACATCCCATCCTTGACTGATGCCAATTTTCAAATTGGCTGACCATCATCCAAACTGTTTCAGGTTCTTGCCCCCAGCCAGTTTTTTGATGATATCCAGGATCTGGGGGAGGGTTTTTTCAAGGGCATATCTTTCGACAACGGTCTGCCTTGCCTTTTGTTTCACTGTTTTCATAAAAGAGGGATAATCAAGGCAGGCAAGGATTTTTTGACTGATTTTGTCCGGAGAGGAGAAATCCGAGATAATACCGTTGGACCCATCCGTGATGACTTCCCGGACCGGCGGTGCGTCCAAAGCGATCACCAGGCATCCGCAGGACATGGCCTCCATCAGGGTAGGAGAAAGCGTCAGGGGGGAGTCCGGATAAATATGAACGGCAGAGGCCTGGAGAAGTTTTTTATGGGTTTCTTGGGTCAGGCTGTCCATGAAATGAACCCTGCCGGGATTAAGACGTATTTTTTCAAAAATTATGGATTTATAGGCTTTTCTCCCGCCGGACAGGTCTTCCGTGCTGACGCAGTCTGAACCGGCAATAACGATATGGGCTCCGGGTTTTTGTTCCAGAACAGAAGGCAGAGCTTCCATAAACTGCCGAAATCCCCAATAGGGTTCCAGAGTATTTGCCGTATAGGTAATCAATTGACCCACACCGGAGAGATCCAGGAATTCGGTTTTAAATCCCTGGTTTTTCATGGGTTGGAATAAACGGGTATCAATGCCGGGATACACCACACTCAGCTTTTCATGGAATTCCTTTGGAAACTGGGTCTTTTGCCAGGCCGTGGGGCAAATCCCGTGGTCGCAGGCACACAGATCCCCTAAAACGGGCAGGTTCCTGTTTCTCATATCCATGCGAAGTTTCAGGTCCGGGCCGGCGGCTGCATTAAATTTGTCCTGGATATGGTCCGGGCTGTGGTACCACTCAAAAAATCCCAGAAAAGGGGTGTCCGGAAATACATCTTTTACGTAAGTAAGAGTGCCTGGGCCGGAATGGCCCATAATAAGATCAGGGACATAATTGCTCTTTTTTAAACCGGCCAGAATATCAGCCACAGCCAGGGCGGGCCAAAAACCGTCATTCTTGAAATCTCCGGGTGGTGTTCCCGGAAAAATCATTTTTTTTACGCCTGGAATATTTTTTTCATCCTTTGAATTAGCAGAGGTGATAAAAACGGTTTGATTGTCTCTATTCCTGCCGCAGATTTCCGCAATCCATTGAAAACGGCCTGGAAAACGGTTATGAATAAAAACGATATTCATGGTTAACGCTCCTGCAGTGAAAAACTCAGCGTGTTCATCAAGGGATCAAGAAGATATTCCAGGACCGTTCGGTTGCCGATATGAATATAGGCGACCAGCACCATGCCCGGGTATAATTTATGGGTCTGGCCTCCGGATTTGAAATAATTATGTTCGGATTCAATAAGGACATTGTAAAAGGTTCGTTTGTTCTGGTCTGTAAAGGTATCCGGGCTGATGGTGATCACTTTACCAGGCAATTTGTCATATTTGCGGGCATCGGAAGTGGGCAGTTGCAAAAAAGCTGATTGATTTTTCTGGACATAGCCGATGTCGGATATGGGTAAATGGGCTTCGATAATGAGCTTTTCCTCTGATGGGACAATATCTGCAATGGTATCTCCGGGTTTGATGACGCCCCCCCGGGTCACCAGGTATAATTTTTTAATAACCCCGTTTATGGGCGAACGTATAATGGTTTTCTGCATGGTGTCTTCAAATTTTTTCATCCTGATGGTAAATTCATTGAGTTCCTGTTTTGCTGCCTTGAGACGTTCCGTTGTCTCTTCCTTAAAGGAAAATATTTCTTCCTGCAGACTGGCTTCGGTTTCCTTAAGGGCATGCTTTGCCTCGATCAAGGCAGACATGTCGTTCTGGATACTCCCTTCGATTTCTTTGGTGCTGCGCAGGATTTCAATGTGCTTGTACCGGGTGGTCAAATTGTCTTCCAACAATTCTTTGGACAGGGACAGTTGTTCTTGAAGCAAAGGCAGCCGCTGCTGTTTGTTTTCCAGACCCGAGGCAATGGTTTTGATCCTCTGTCTTTTCTGGTCTACAATATTGTTCAGTTTTTCAACCTTGCTCCGGACGCTGTTGTTGTGGGCAAAAAACAGGTTGTGGGCGTCTTTGACCAGTTGAGGGTGTTTTGCTTCCATGTCCGGGGGAAAGGTCAGGGTTTGCAAATCATTGATGACGGCGGTATAACGGATAATATCAATGGTCAGGGCATCAATCCTCATCTGTATCTCATCAAGACTTGCCCCGCTCCGGATCTGTTCAAGCTCTATCAGGGGCTGGTCTTTGACGACTTCGTCACCTTCGCTGATATTGATTTCCTGGATGATACCGCCTTCAAAATGCTGGATATGCCGTATTTTACCTGTCGGGACCACCTGCCCGTCCGCAACGCTGACAATGTCCAGCCTGCTGTAATATGCCCAGATTACAGCCCCTGTACACATCAGGACAATCAGCGCAAACAAAAGATGTGAGGTCAGGCCGGGATCATTGTTTTTTGGTAAGGGCATGGGGCTCCTTTTACCCGGCCAGGGTCTGATGGCTCAGCATTGGCGTGGGTTTGATATTCAGATTGAGAATGGACGAGGCCCCTTTTAATATTTTCGGGTCATTTGAAAATACAATAATGGTTTTGCCGGCTTTCATCAGGTCATTCATGATTTGATACACTGCTTTGACCCCTGTTTCATCCAAGGCATCGGTGGGCTCATCCAGCACCACAAGACGGCCGTTGGTCGCAAGACCCCGGGCCAGGGACAGGCGCCGTCTGATCCCCAGGGGCAGATGCTTTCCATTGTCCGTCAACATCGTATCCAGCCCGTTGGGGGTCTGGTCGAGAAATGATTTCAGATCCGAGGCCCTGAGAATATGATTTAATGAGGCTTCATCCAGATCCGGGGTTGAGAAAAGAATATTTTCCCTGATGGTGCCGTTAATAAACCCGGGTTCCTGGGGCATATAAATGATCTGCCGGCGCCACCAGGGCCATGCAAGCTGCTGCAGATTGACATTGTCTGCCAGTATGCTGCCCCTTCTGGGCTCCAGAAGACCCATAAGGAGCTTTGCCAGCGTAGTTTTGCCCGAACCGTTCTGCCCCACCACCGCCAGGGCCGTTCCAGGTTCTATGGTAAGGGACAGGGACTCGAAAACCGGATGGGTGGTGTTGGGATAGGCAAACCCCACATCCTGAAATTCAATCCTGCCCTGGTAAACCCTCAGGGCTGCACCAGAAATCGGTTCCAGAGGCAGCCGCTTGAGCAGGGCAATTTCTTTAAAGGCTTCTCCTGCCTTGTTGAGCATATGATATGCCGGAACCAGCCGGGTTATGTTCTGATATGCCCTTCCGGCCAGGATATTGACACCAATGAGGGCGCCCACCGTCAAATCTCCCTGCACCACAAGGGTTGCGCCGATGGCGTACAGAAAAACACTGGTCAGGGAACTGCCTGACAGGGTAAGGGCTTGTGACAATCCCTTTGTATCTGTCATTTTTTTTTTCAATTCACTGATTTTTACAAGCTGTTCCTGCCAGAGGGATTGAAGAAATCCTGCCGCACTAAAGGCACGGACAGTGTCAAGGGCATTGACTGCGGAATAGTTCAGCGCCCGATGTTTTGAGGTTTCCCCCAAAAGCCGTTCCAAGCCTTGTTGAGATTTTTTTATGCCCATCCATCCTGTCAGCAACCCGATCATGATACCGGTGGCTGCAATACCCGCAAGAAAAGGGCTCAAAAGATAAATCACTGCAATCAGCAGCAGGGAAAAAGGGGCATCCATCATCGTGGTCAAGGTCTGCTCATCATAGCCGTTTTGAATGGTCTGAACACTGTTAAGAGCGTCCTGGAGTCTTTGCCGTGAAAACTGATTGAGGGGTTCGGCCTTTGCCTGGCTGATAACGGCCAGCACTTCCAGGGACAAACAGTCATTGGGAGCCTGGTTTACAGCGCCTGCCATTTTTGTTCTCAATATCCTGAACCCGAGCTGCAGAAAAACAGCCATGAGCATTCCAGTGGTTAAGGTGATGAGCGTGCCGTGAAATCCATAGGCGATATAACGGTTAAATACCTGTATGGCATAAAGCGGCATGGCAAGGGTTAAAAGGGTGATGAAGAAGGTCGCGATAAAAATCTCGGCTGCCAGCACAGGTCTTCTGAAAAGACGTTGAATAAGCTCTTTCATGGCCGAATTTCTAGGAATCCAATTCCGGTAGTCCTTATTCAAACAGCTCCAGATTCATACTCCCCATGGCAAAAAAGAGATTGAATGCTGCAATTTTTGTGTCCTGCCCGGCGGCAATAGAATTTGCAGTGGCCGTGATATGATTGATTTCACCGCTTAAAACATCAAGAAGGGATCGGGTTCCCATTTTGCGTTCTTTTTTGGCCAGTATTAAAAAGCTTTCCACAATATCAGCCTGCTGGGCCAGGAGTTCGGTTCTTTGTTTCAGAACGGACAGTTGTTCCCAACTGTTGCTGACCTGCTCCCTGATAATCTTCTGAACATATTCGGTATTATAGGATGAAGCTTTTTTATTGGACAGGGCTGATTTTAATTCTGCCCTGTCCCCGCCGCCCCTGAACAAATTGTATTTAACTTCCAGTCCTGCAGACAGCTCATCGCTGTATCCTTTGATACCAGCATCATTATCTTTTCTGAGCGCTGTGGCAAAAAGATTGAGCTGAGGATAAAAAGCAGCTTTTGCAATATCGATATCCTTCTGGGCGATCTGGGTATCATACATGCTGATCAGCAGCTCCGGGTTTTGTTTCTGGGCCAGGGATACGGCATCTTCGAGCGTAACCGGCAATTTCTGGTAAGGAAATTCAATGTCTTTAAATTGTTCGATTTCCAGGTTGTCCGGGGTATGGGAAAAAATCGCCTGAAAACGGTTTTTTGCAATACCGAGGTCCCCTTCGGCTTGAACCCTGAGGGCCATGGCCCCGGCAAGCTGAGATTTGGCCTGGAGGACATCCGAAGAAAGACCGGCTTGTTTTTCCACAAGGGTTTTTTCTATGCCGGTTAATTCCTTGATGCGGTCTTCAGACCGGCGTGCGGATTTGAGTTGCTCTCTGGCTTTAACAACATTGATATAGGCAATAATTCCTTCACGCAAGACCTGTTGGCGTTTTGAGGCCAGGCGGGCATTGGCCTGGTCCAGAAGAACCCCTGATCGGGCAATGATTTCCCTTGATTTTCCAAAATCAGTGATCAGCTGGTTTGCACTGAGTGTGACATTGTATCGGTTCATATTTGTATCAGTGCTTAATTCTTTGTCTATTTTTTCTCTGCCCCCGTCTGTCCGGAAATCCAGGACCGGATAATACAGGCCCCTGGCTTTCCGGTACTGGGCATCGGCTTTTTCCACCTGGCTTTCGAAATTTTTCAAGTCTTTGTGGGTTTCAAGAACGTTTTTCAGCAGATTGGGAAGCGCCGGGCCGGATGGTGGAGATTGGGTTGTCTCAGAGCCTATTTCCCCATGAGCATTCAGTGACAAAAAAAAGACAAGGGAAAAAATCATTAAGATATTTGAAATTAATTTATACATGTTCTTCCTCTCACTATTCCATGAATTAATGTTTTTTTTGTTGAAATATCATAGTGATGGAAATACTATAAAGCCCAGTACCTTTATCTTGTCAAGGGATAGTTGCTTTTTGTTTATCATTATTGGCTGAATTGTAAAAATCAGGTTAACAAGGATTTAAAAAGGTTCCCCATATGTTACGGATATTCTCAACCCTGGCAAAGGTGTTCAGGAAAACAGACCGGACCATTATAGTTACCGGGCTTGCCATTACCCTGCTGACTGCCGGAATCTATGTCTTTGAACCGGCCTATCTCAATATTCTGAATTATAAGCTCTATGATGCTGTTTTTCAGAAAATATATTCAAAAACCAGGTCTGATGCCGTGGCCATTGTGGATATTGATGAGTACAGCCTTGAAAAATTCGGGCAATGGCCCTGGCCCCGATACCGGGTGGCCCTTTTACTGCAAAAGATCAATATGGCGGGCGCCCTTGCCGTTGGCGCGGATATTCTCTTTGCAGAGCCTGATGGGGCCTCTCCTGTGGTGCTGCAAAGATCATTTAAAAAAGATCTTCATATTGATGTCGAGTTTTCCGGCATGCCCGAAGGACTTATGGACAATGATCAGTTGATGGCAACTCTGCTGCAGCAAGGCCCCTATGTATTGGGGTATTCCTTTATTTTTGAAAAAAAGGAAACCCAAAAGGAATTGTTCCTGCCTCCGGATTTGAAGGCTGTTGAAATACGGGCCCCTGGCGCAAAACCAGCCTATCATTATCTGTTCAATACCCCGAACCTGATTCCTCCCCTGCCGATATTTTTAGAAAGGGGCACCAGGGCCGGATATATGAATACCATAACAGATCTGGATGGTGTCCTGAGAAGAACGCCGCTGATAATTTCCCGGGATGGGAAATTATATCCCCAGCTAGCCCTGGCAACATTATTAACCGCATTTCAAGGCAAAATACCTGACCCGGTCATCAAAATAACCAAAGGCGGCATTGAATCCATAAAAATCGGGAATACCGTCATCCCCTTGCAATCCAACGGTGCCATGCTGTTAAATTACCGGGGACCCAGCCAAACATTTCCCTATATCTCTGCCGGAAAAATCCTGGAAGACAAAATAAGCGCCCAGGAATTGCAGGGAAAAATTATTTTTCTGGGTACCTCGGCAGCAGGTTTGAAAGATATCCGGAATTCTCCTCTGGACCAGTTTTTTCCAGGGTTTGAGGTTCATGCCACCATTGTGGACAATATCCTGACAAATGACATAATCCAAAGGCCGGACTGGGTTCCGGGTCTGGAGCTGGTTTCCATCCTGTTATGGGGGGGTATAACAAGCCTTTTTATCGGATGGGCCGGCGCGGCCCTGACTTTGCCTGTAACGGTTTTTCTGGGTGTGGGTGCTTGGTATGGCAGCATGTGGACTTTTGACCATCTGAATATGTGGGTGTCTCCTTTTTTTTCAATGCTCGTGCTGATTTTAAATTTTTCCATTCTGAATATGCAAAAATTTTGGATTTCTGAAAAAAAGAAGCAGTTTTTTCGCAGCGCCTTTAGTAAATATGTATCCAAGGCTGTGGTGGACCAGCTTGCTGAAAATCCTGAAAAATTATGTCTTGAGGGTGAAGAAAAAGAAATCAGCATTTTATTTTCAGATATCCGGGGATTTACCACTCTTTCTGAACATCTCACACCTTCCCAGGTCACCCTGCTGCTTCATGATTATTTTACGCCGGTGACAAGAATTATCATCAACCACCAGGGAACCCATGACAAATTTATCGGAGATGCCGTCATGTGTTTCTGGAATGCCCCTCTGGATGTGGCCCATCATGAAAACCTGGCCATTATTTCCGCATTGGAGATAATCGGTTTATTGCCGGATCTTAACAAAGGCTTTGAAAAAAAATATGGTGTCCGCCTGGAGATCGGCATAGGATTGCATTCGGGTCTGTGCCGGGTTGGGAACATGGGGGCAGAAGATATTTTCGATTATACCATTATCGGTGACAATGTGAATCTTGCTTCCAGGCTGGAAAGTCTCTCAAAATTTTATGGTGTCCAGTTGATTGTCAGTGAAACCATGTTGAAAAACTGCTCTGAAGATATTCTGATCCAGGAATTGGACAGGGTCAGGGTTAAAGGGAAAAATGAACCTGTCCATATTTTTACGGTTTATTCACCTCTTGATGGAAATGACCGTCAAAAAGAGATCCAGGACTATACAACGGGACTAAACTGCTATAAAAAAAGGTCTTTTTCTGAAGGAGAGCGTTATTTCTCAGAGCTTTACGCCCGTTATCCCCATCAGAAATTATATTCCATGTATCAGGAACGATGCGCTTTTTTTATAAACAATCCCCCGGATGAAAACTGGGATGGTGTTTTTATCCATACCAGTAAATAGTTGATCCCCCTCAATTTCCATCCTTTAATACAGTTTCCACTGCTTTTGGAATTTGAGCGATGATATCAAGGATCTGGGTTGCCGGTGTAGGCTGTGCATTGAAACCTGCCAGACGGTTGATCCTGGCTGCGGCATGGGCTGATTCGGGAATCGTCATCCCGGTATGGATCAGGGCCGTGACAATGCCCGTCAATGTGTCCCCGGTTCCGCCGATGGCTTCCATGGCCTCTGTGGACGGGCTGTCAACAGAAGATAAAAGCCCGGTCCCATCCATGATATAATCCCTGGACCCTTTCACCAGAAGATATCGGGCGGCATTCCCGTGATCATAGGCCCTTTGGACCAGGTCCGGCACCTTATTGTCCGTATGGAGGATAAACCCCCGGGTATAAAAGGGATGGGGTGCGGTCTCATCAGCCAGAAAGGCCAGCTCACCGGCATCCGGGGTAAAGAGGTCATAGGACCCGGCCTGGCCGCTCATTTTGGCAGCATACATGAACCCGGCATCGGCAATCAGGACAGGCCTGTTTTCCATGTCATCGATCCTGAACAGAACACGGTTATGCCAGTCCACATCAGGCTGAAGATAATGAAATACAAGGGTTTGGATATCCGGCAGAAGGCTTTCATGGACCAGGTGATGGTAGATCTTCCGGCTGCCCTGGCCAAGACCGATATCACCGGCCAGGAATCCGGCTATTCCGGTTTTTCCAAATACTGTCAGGGTCTGAATGGCAGCCCCGATGAGGGCTGGGGTGCCCCGGTTGACCGGGATGGACCGGCCGTTGATGACAATATTCCCCCCCTCCAGCTTCACCCGGCCCACGGTCAGGTCCAGACTGAGATCAGGGGCAGTGCCTACAACTGCGAGCATTGTTTCTGCATCTCCTCAAAAGCCAGACCCAGGGCGTACCCGCAGAGCGTATGCCCGATGTCCAGGGGCCGGGGGGATTCCGGCATGGTCTTACCCACCATTTCATAAGCAAGATAAGGAACATCAGGACACCCGCCGCCGGATATATTGACGATCCTTTGGGTCTTTTTTTCAATGGTCAGTTTCATATTGGCCGCCCTTACCATGAAAAAATCCCCAAAATCCTTGACCTGGAAAAGGTCCACGGGTTTCAGAAGCGGCCCGGTTACCGGAACTGTCCTAATGGGCCGGATGCCGGACCCTTCCAGGAGCCTAAGGATATTGAGCTGCTCGATCAGGGGGAACCGGATCACCAGATCGCAGCCGGTCCGGATTTCCGGCGGCGGTCCCATGACCTTGATATCCCATCCTTTTGATCTGAGAACCTTTTCCGCCTTGATGACTTCGCTGGTATGTTCGAATACCAGGATACCGAGACCGATTCCTGGCCCGGCATCCTGCCGGGACTTTTTTTTTCTTTTAAACAGACTGAAATTCAGCAAATGCGGTTATCCTTTATTCATAAGGGTCTGACAATATCCAGGCGGTATTCGTCTGCCTGCCGGGTGACGGTTACTGTGCAATTTTTGCTTTCCGCGGCACGGGACACGTTTTCCATGGAGGCGTCACTATCCACCAGGACAATGAACTCCTTATCTGCCGATGATTTTGTTGCATCCATGAACATGAGCACGGGCTGGGGGCAGGAAAGACCCCTTGCATCAATAGTGGTTGACATAGATAAATCCTCCTTAAATGGTTTTCCGCATGGTAAATCCGATGAACAGGCAGGCGGCAAACCCGGCGGCCACTGCCGCCATACCGTGCGGGCCAAGGCCTGCGGGTGAACTGGCCAGTCCGAAATTATGGGCAAAGGCAGAGCCTGTGATCATGCCGAAAACAAAAACGGCTGCATCCCCGTCCCCTTCTCCGGATAGAAAAATCTGACGCCCCGGACATCCGCCTGCCAGGGCAAAGGCAAGACCGGCCAAAGCCATACCGATAAAATTCCAGATGTGAAGATTGTGGGCCACGGGCTGTTTTTCAAATCCCATATGGAACTGGCCCAGGATCAGATTCATGACCAGGGCCGCTGCGATAAGGGCAATAACTCCGGAGAGCAGATGAACCTGTTTGAACAGGATCAGATCCCTGAAGGCGCCCATGGTGCAGAACCGGCTTCTCTGGGCAATAAAACCGATGATAAGCCCTGACCCTATCGCAATAAACAGCGGCGCATGTGAGGCACCAGGCCCTTTTACACTGTAAAAAAGGACACCGGATTTGGGTTCCTGGGCCACCTGGGGATAAATCAGCATCAGGATCAGAAACCCGGCCATCACAAGCGGCATGAGAAGTCCGGCCGAAAAATGCGTTTTCTGGGTCCGGCCCAGGTTATATCCATTTTTCAGGAAAAGGGTCCCGATCCATATCCCGCAGATCAGTCCTGCCAGTCCAAGGATCGCATTCCAGTCACCGCCGCTGAGCCTTAGCAGTGCCCGCCACGGGCATCCGAGAAAGACCAGGGCGCCGATCATGGCAAACACCCCGAGAATAAACCGGACAAAGGGCGCAGAACCGGTTCTGGCCCTATAATCCTTGAATATCAGGGCTGCTGCCAGGGAACCCAGGACAAACCCGATGATCTCCGGTCTTAAATACTGAACCACATCGGCCCTGTGGAGCCCGAGACCTCCCGCAATATCCCGTCCAAAACAGGCCACGCAGATCCCCATATTGCCAGGATTACCGAGCTTTTGAAGCAAAGGCGCCAGGATACCGATCACTGCTCCCACTGTAATGATTCCCTTCCTGGTGCTGAAAAAATTTTTAACCATGAATCCTATCTCCTTTAAGTATCCGTTAATTAAGCTTTCAGTAAAAGCTATAAAATTTATAATGGCAGCCATCAATGGGAAAAAATAGGAATTCTCCGCCCATAACCCGTTAAAATTTCCGGGTTTCCTGCCAATTGAATGTTACCGGGGGGATGCAGCCCGCAATTCCCCGGAACACTTTTTTAAGATCCTCCTGGCTGATTTCCGGTATCATGAAACACTCGGATTCGGCCGGAAATTCTTCCGTCATGCCCTCTGCCTGTGAGGGGACCACACAATAAACTTTCATGCAGACCCCTGTCTTGTGTGGCTTTTTCCGGCTGTTGGCGTCCAGCCAGGTATCGCAGTTGTCGTGGGATCCCACATAGAGGATGTGAATGCAGAATTTTTCCTTGATGCAGACCAGCCGGTAACCGCTTCCCAGATCGAATTTGAACAGGTTATCGATCCGGGCATCCTTTCTCTTGGACAGGCGGCCGGCATGGGATGGCTGAACCCCGTCCACAAGGCTTTGGATGATGATCCGGGCCCTTTTGGCGGCAATGGAAGGCGCTTTTTCCAGGCCTTCCATCTGGTCCAGCCGCTTTTCCACCTTGGGGTGGACATGAATCTTGTCGATCATAGTCTTATCCTTATTTCCAGGAACCACGGTCTGCCCATCCGTATGACGGCTGGCTATTCATCCAGGGACAGGTCTTCATCAGACAGAATAACCTGATTTAAGTTTCTTCCCCGGATTCACAGGATCAATCCGTTACTGCAAAAGCTCTATACAACGGCTTGAACCATTGTTCAAATCGTTAATTTAACTGGTTATTCTCCTTTTTATTGAAAAAGACGGCAAGATCCCGGATCGCGATGGCGGCAATATCGTCATGATGCTTAAATCGGGGATATCGGCGGCACCCGGGGTCAAGGTCTTCGATCTGCCTGATTCTGTTTTTCAGACCGTTTAGACCAAGGGTCTGATAAAGCTCGACAAGGGGGGTGAAATTTTTTTTCTTCTCAGGGGTTTCTGCCGGAATTGAGAG
>MGTJ01000073.1:0-12243 GCA_001799395.1 Desulfobacterales bacterium RIFOXYA12_FULL_46_15
ATGATCTGTCGGTTCAGGTCAGGAGCACTCTTTTTTCAAGAAGGGGGCCGGATCCAAATAAATTACTTCCATGTAAGTCATCCAATTGTTTGGCTCCAAGCTGAAAATTTATGAGGCCATCGCGGCTACTGCATACCGAAATCATCCCCTGGATAAAGATCTGGCCGAACCAATGGCTAAAAAAGATGATTTTGGTGTACTCAAAGCATTTGCAGCCCATGTTTTGGTGAATACCCAAAAACGGGAGGATCGGGAAAATCTCAAGATCCTCATGTCAGCCCGGTTGAAAGAAGATCAGTTCCATAAAACGCATTTCCATGTCCAGGACACCCTGATGATCAGCCATCTTGAAGATTATTTTACTCAGCGGGCAAAAGAGGGAGCCTTCAAGGATATCAACACCCGCACCATTATTTATGCCTTCCAGGCAATGGTAACAAATCTGGGCATCTATAAAAATGTAATGAAAAAATGGAGTCTGTAAGCATTGAGACGCTAAGCCAGGATTGTGCGCGGATCTTTATGGCCGGTATTGCAGCGGATGCCGGCAATCATAAAAGCTGACAAATCGATCCTGTGAGCCTGAACCGCTTGCACTGCATCTATCAGCAAGAGCCTGACATACAATAAGCAGATAATGGATTAAATTTTTTCCAATAAGACAGCGTTGGCATCTCCAAAGCCTCCGCAGAGTGTAACAAGGCCATATTTCTCTTCAGGATAGTCGCACTTCAGCCGGTTGAGCAGCGTAACCACCAAACGGGCGCCTGACTGGCCCAAAGGATGGCCAAGCGCCATCGCGCCACCCCATGTATTGACTTTTGTGAAGGGGGCATTGTCATTGTCCAGTTTTAATACCCGGATAACAGCCAGAGATTGTGATGCAAATGCTTCGTTCAATTCAATCGCACCGATATCACCTGCAGAAAGTCCTGTCTTTTGAAATAGTTTTTTTACCGCATCAATAGGACCGATCCCCATCAGAGTGGGATCATTGCCCGCTTGAGTGCCATAGGCATACTTGTACCTGTAGGAAAGGCCGAGAGCATCTGCCTTTTTCCGGTTCATCATCAATATCAAAGCTGCTCCGGCAGTAAGAGGTGAGGCTGTGGCAGCAGAAACAAGACCGTTTTCTTTAAATGGTGTCGGCATTAATTTCATTTTTTCCGCTTCCGGGTCATTTCGAACCTACTGGTCCTTTGTAAAATGAATATGATTCAATATTCATAATATTTTGATAACCCACTAAAATAATGACAGAATAATGAAATATTAAAATTACAGCTATTTATAAAAACAGGGTGCGAAATGTCAGGTTCAGGATTTTTTCCTTACCCCCACGGCCAAGGAAGCCGATTATGTTCTGCCCGCATCCACCTGGCTCGAACATGATTATATCGGCGACATGTGGAAACGCCACGGCCGGGTTGTCCTTCGCCAGAAATGTGTCCAGGTGGGGGAAGCCCGGTCCGATTACGACATCCTTAACGACCTTGGCAAGCGTTGCACTGACCCCAGCCAATGGTGGCCGACAATGAAGGATTCCCTCAACGAAATCCTGGCGCCCACCGGATTCTCATGGGAAGATTTTGTCAAGAGAGGGTATATTGAAAGCGAGCGGCGATTCAAAAAATACCAGTTTGAAGGCTTCAGGACCCAGACCCGGAAATTTGAATTCTTCTCGACCGTGATGGGTGATCTCGGCTACGACCCCCTGCCCGGATATGTTGATCCGCCGGAAACCCCGTGGAGTAATCCCGAATTGGCCAAACAATATCCCTTCCAATTGATTACAGGAGCACGGATCAAATCCTTTTTTCATTCTGAAAACCGTCAACCCGGGCCATTGCGAAACCACCACCCTGATCCTCTGGTGGAAATCCATCCTGTAAAAGCTAAAGAAAAAGGCATTGTGAGTGGAGACTGGGTAAAAATCAGCAGCCTGAGGGGCAGTGTCAAAATGCGGGCGGATGTCACGGACCGGGTCCCTGAAAACGTGGTCTCTGCCAATCATGGATGGTGGTTCCCCGAGAATAAAAAAGACCTGGGATGGGATCAATCCAATATAAACATTTTGACCGACAACGATCCGGATACCTGTGACCAGGCTTTTGGCGCCACCAACCTTAGGACCATGTTATGCAATATCGAAAAGGCGGTTGAAGAAAATAAGGGATAGTCCCGCTTTTTTATACGGGTAAAATGACCGGCGTGGGTAAGATACGGATGATCTTATTCCACGCCTTTTTTTATTTTTCAATCCCGGCTCTGGCTTTCACGCCTTTTTGCAAATAATGTTTTACAGCTTTCATTTCCAATACCACATCGGCTCTGTCAATCACCAAAGGGCTTGCGTCCCTGCCTGTAACAACTATTTCCACATGATCAGGTTTTTTTTCAAAAAGATCCAGCAGGTTTTGCTCAGAAAAAATATTATATTTTACGGCAAGATTTCCTTCATCCAGAATGACCAGATCATGGCCGCCCTTTTCAATCACCTTTTTTACCCGTCTATAGCCTTTCATTCCGGCTTCAATATCATCTGTTGTGGGATGGCCTTTGACAAACCGCCCAAGACCATATTGTTCGACCGTAATCTGAGTTCCCATTTTTTTAAAGGCATTTATTTCAGAATAGTCCCCGGATTTTAAAAACTGGCCAATAAAAACCTTCCCCCCGGCACCCACAGTCAGGACAGCAAGTCCGATAGCTGAAGTTGTTTTGCCCTTGCCGTCTCCGGTAATAATCTGAATATATCCTTTCATACCCTCACATACCTTTTAAAATTTGGTTAATATTATAATAGATAGCAGAACCAGGCGGGTAAATAGTCTGTTGGACCAATTTCAAGCGCCAAAAGGACTATTTTGTTCTCCTGCCTTGTATCCGGCCCATAGCACAATGGATTCCCTTTGACATTTTATCTGATTGCTGATTAGAATAATTCATAATCGGGAAAGAGTGATCTTAAGGATTGATCTTAAAAATGGATTTGCACAATAAAAGCGTTGCCGCTATCTTAAACAACCTGTCTGATGCATTCATGATAATGGATGCCAATGGCAAGATAAATTATTTCAATACCGTGGCCGCCCGAATCACAGGCCATACTATTTCCGAGGCCAGGGGTATGAAATGCCGGGAAATCCTTAAAACCCCATATTGCGAAACCGACTGCCCGTTTAGCATTAATAAATTTACCCAGAAAACCAATTACAAACGCGAACTTGAAATCACTCGCAAGGACGGCATAAAAATTCCTGTTGAATGCACCCGCAATATTCTGATTGATTCTGACGGGCTTATTTTCGGCGCCGTTGAAACCTTTAAGGATATTTCCCAGATCAAATGCCTTGAAAACAGTTTAAAATATTCTGAATTCAAATACCGCCGCCTTTTTGAAAGCACCAAAGATATGGTTTTCATCATTTCGCTGGAAGGGCTTTTTCTTGATATTAACCAGGCTATGGTTGATCTTCTGGATTATGAGGAAAAAGATGATCTCTATGGATTGAGGAATATTGAACAGATTTTTATTGACCCGATCCACTGGCATGTCTGTAAAAAGCAGATTGATCTTAACGGATTTATTCAGGATTTTGAGGTGGGTTTCAAAAAAAAAGACGGCACACGGCTTCATGGTTGCCTAAGTGCCAATGTCTTTCTGGATGACAACAAGAAAATCATTGGTTACGAAGGCATTGCCAAAGACATTACAGCCCGGATGGATTCTTTCCGGAATCTGTATAAACACCATCAGGAACTTCTTTTGCTGAATACGGTAGCCTTAACCCTGAACAGTTCTCAAAATCTTGACGATGTGTTGCATACTGCCTTGAACTCGGTTATGAAATTACTGAATTTCAGCATAGGCACCATATTTCTGATCAACCATGACAAGGCACTTTTTGAACTTCATAGCCATAAAGGCCTTCCTGAGCAGGCCGGTATAGATTTGACCAGACCTATTTTTCATGACACCCAGCTCATGAATTTTTTTCTCGGAAGGGATAACCGTCTGACACCAAAGTCTATTTTTCCATCTTTTAAAATTACTCTTCCAATTCCAGGGAAATATCGATCCATCACCCTGTCCTGTTTTTTGATTACAGAAAAAGAATGGCCTTCAGGATTTATGGCCTTCCCTGATAATGAAACCAATGATCTTTCCCTGGAAGACTTTCATCTGTTGGGGTCTTTGGGAAATTTTGTTGGCGGGGCCATAGCCAATATCAAGCTCATGCAGACCGTTCAAAAGCACCGGGAAGAACTCAAACATCTTACAGCCCGGCTTTTTCAATCCCAGGAAATCGAATGCAAACGGATTTCCCGTGAACTCCATGATGAAACCGGATCATCACTGATCGGGATCAATTTCAACCTGGAAACCGTTGAAAAATTAATGCCGGCCGATGACCCGGTTATAAAAAACATTATCAAGAACATTAAACGCCAAATCAATCATACCTATCTTGAAATGCGACGGATTTCCCATCTGCTGCACCCGGCGTTGCTGACGGACCTGGGTCTTGAGCCTGCACTGGATGCTTACCTGAGCCAAATCTCCAAACAATGCACCCTGGAAATTGATTTTAAGATGATCGGCTTTACCGGCCGGATTAACCCGGACATAGAGACCGTTCTCTATCGATTTTCACAGGAAGCCCTGACCAACACCATAAAATATGCCAAAGCCGGTTTTTTTAAATTGTCCATAATCAGGGGCTACCCTGCCATTATTTTTATTGCAGAAGATGACGGCATAGGGTTCAATCCGGATGAAAACAACCGGAAAAGGCCATCCCTGGGGTTATTGTCCATGAGGGAAAGAACGGCTATTCTAGGCGGGAAGTTTTCCCTTCGGTCTGAAAAGGGGATGGGAACCCGTATCAGGATAGAAATCCCCCTGAATAATAAAGGTGTGTCCATTTTAACGGATAGTACAAATTTTTTACAGGAGATTTGTGAAACATCCACAGATTGAAATTGTCATTGCCGATGACCATACCATTGTCCGGCAGGGGTTGAGAAAACTCCTGGAGGAAGAAGAATGTCTGAAAATAACCGGTGAGGCTATGGATGGCCGGGAAGCCATACAAATTGTCCAGAAATTAAAGCCGGATATTGTCATCATGGATATTGCCATGCCGATACTGAACGGCATTGAAGCAGCCCGGCAGATCAAGCAGTCCGAACTGAAAACCAAGGTAATCATCCTTTCCATGCATGACCATACACGATACATCAGAGAACTCTTAAGCATCGGCGTTTCCGGCTATCTGCTGAAAAATGCAGCCAGTGGTGATATCATCAAAGCCATCCATGCAGTTATCAAAGGGGAAAGCTATCTGAGCCCAACCATTTCCAACCGGGTGATTGAAGACTATGTAGGCATGAATAAAAAAACATCCCAGGATGAATTGTACAATACCCTGACCAACCGGGAAAGAGAAGTCTTCCAAATGATGGTTGAAGGGTATCCCACAAAAGAAATAGCCGAAACGCTATGTTTGAGCCCCAGCACGGTAAAATCCCACAGATCCAATATCATGGAAAAGCTGAAAATGGACAATATTTCAAAATTAATCCAGTATGCTATTCAATTGGGTATAATTGACATTCAAATATAACGGATACAAAAAACTCCTGCTGACAGTTGAGCTGTTTGAACAAAAATGGATGAGAAATACTGTATAATCTGTAAACGATGTGGTCTGAAAACCATTAATGATGTCAACCAGAATTACTGTACCCGGTGTAAAAAAAAGGGACTGTTGTTTTCTGCTTATTCAAAACCGCTGAAAATAGATAATACTTCACCCAACCTTTATCGTTACAGGGACTGGCTGCCCATTTACTCTGAATTTCCCGGGTTATCTTCACTGCCGGGTTGCTATAAAAGCCAAAATCTGGCTCATGCTTTAGGTCTGGAAAATCTATGGATCCTGTTCAGCGGTTATTGGCCTGAAAAAGGTGCTTTTCTTGAATCCGGAAGTTTTAAGGAATTTGAGGCCATCGGAGTATTATCACGACTCAGGGAAAGAACAGACAAGGTCATGCTTTTAAGCTCTGCCGGAAACATGGGCCTGTCAACCCTTTTTATCTCTCAAAAACTGGGGATTCCAGCGATAGTGGTTGCACCTGAATCTGCCTGCTCAAATTTTTTGACCCCATTGGAAGAGAATGATGCTCCCGTTTTCCTCATCAGTTTAAAACAGTCTGTATACAAGGATTGCATGGCCTTTGTTTCAAAACTGGATCAGAAACTACCCCAAATTATTTGTGAAGGCGGGGTGTATAATATCGCCCGCCGGGATTTTCTTGGAATCCCGGTTCTCCATGCGGTCAGCACCATGAAAGACATCCCGGATCATTATTTTCAGGCCGTGGGCAGCGGGACCGGGGCTATTGCCGCGTGGGAAGCGGCCTGCCGCCTGTCCGGCCTCAACGGATTCTCCTGTAAATCCATGCGCCTGCACCTGGCCCAGAACAAACCCTTTACACCCATTGTCTGTTTATGGGAAGACCTGCCGCAGAATGATGAATTTAAGGCAGAACAGGTCCTGTCCGGAGTGCTGACCAATCCGGACCCGCCCTACCGGGTCACAGGAGGCGTGTTTGATGCCTTGACAGCCACCCGGGGGCATACCTATGGCGTGGATAACAATGAAATCATTACCGCAAAATTTGAATTTGAAACCCTTGAAGGGATCGATATTCAATACCCTTCGGCAGCCTGTGTGGCCGCGCTGAAACAAGCCATAAAAAAAAACCGGATCGCTGCCAGCGATTCCATCCTCCTGCACATCACCGGCGGCGGGCTGACACATTTAAAAAAACAAAAAAAATTATATCCATACAAACCGGCATTAACAATTCAAAAAACTGAAATTGAGATTGCTGCCAGGGGAATTTCAGGTTTTCTGGCAGATATTAAGCATCAGAGGATATCAAAGGAAAAAAATGATTCACGCAGAACATCTGGTTATCCGGATTATGAAACAAAACAAAATTGATCTTGCAGCCACCCTGCCCTGTGACCGGATCAAAAACCTTTTGCCGCTTATCCAAAACGCCTTTAACACCATGGAATTAACACGGGAGGAGGACGGTCTCGGCATCTGCGCCGGGGCCTGGCTTGCCGGGGCCCGGCCCATGATGATTATCCAGAGTACCGGTCTTGGCAACATGATCGGGGCACTCTTCTCTCTGAATATAGCCTCTGCCGTTCCCATCCCGATCTTTGCAAGTTTCAGAGGCTTTTACAGGGAAGGCATCGAATCCCAGATCCCTTTTGGGCAACATCTGCCCGCCATCCTGGAAGCTTGCGGTATACAATATACATTGATAGACGAAGCAGAAAAACTCGGGCTCCTTTCCGACGTCATTCAGGATGCCTATAACCATTGCCGGCCCCATGTGGCCCTTGTGTCCCCAAAAATCTGGGAAGCTTCATCTCCCAGCTTCCGGCAGGAAAATCAACTCCCGGTCATCCAATCCAGACCTGCGGGAAGCAATTGGCCGCTCATTCCCATAGGCCGGCCGGAAATGACCCGCTACGAAGCGATTAAACAACTGGGAACCCTCCTTGACAACCAGGTTGTTGTTGCCAACCTCGGGGTGCCGTCAAAGGAATTGTTTGCGGTCAGCGACCGGCCCTTGAATTATTATATGCTTGGATCCATGGGACTTGTATCCTCAATCGGGTTCGGGATCTCCAGGTTTACCGACAGAAAAGTTATGGTCCTTGAGGGAGACGGCAGTATCCTGATGAACCCCAATGCCTTGATCACCATTGGTCACTACCAGCCCCGCAACCTGATGATCCTTGCCCTGGACAATGCCTGCTACGGATCGACAGGCTCGCAAAAAACCTATACCTGCGAAAGAATGGATATTGAATGTTTTGCCAAAAGCTGCGGTTTTGAAAATACTGCAAGGATTCATGAAGCCTTAGAACTCAAAGACAGGGTTCATGACTTTGAAAAACTGGAAGGTTTGTCATTAATTCATGTGGTGTTAAAACCGGGGAATTCATCAAGTTTCAACATCCCCTTGAGCCCAAAGGAAATCACAAAGCGGTTTAAAGCGAGTCTGGAAAAATGATCTTCCCCACAGGTGCCGTTATTTTAAACTGTCCTTTTTGAATCCGGTTTTTTAAGTCTGCGGCTGCTTTCAGAGCTGCCACACGGTCTGACTGACGCAGGGTGACCGGCACCTCATGATCCACACCTTCAAGTTTAATACTGCCCAGATTGGCCTTAAAAGATCCTCCTTTGCACCGGGAAACACAAAGACCGCAGTTAAAGCACCTGGTCCGGTCAAAGTTCAGACTTGTTTCAGGATCTTTTTGAACCGCATTGACAGGACAGATCTCCTCTACACAGCAGACATCACATTTCAGGCAGGTTTCCTGTCTGAACTCAACCCTGTGATCCGTATGTTGCCAGACATCGCCATATGTAATCTCCCCTATGGGTGTGCGGGTCCTGACATCCACCACTTTCAATGGAATCCGGTCATCGGTTTTTAGGATATGGGCAAGCATCTCCCTGTCCAGCACTGGAATGGCCACGGCCCAGGTGGTGATGATATCCGGACCATGACCGGTATTAAAACCGCCTAAAAACTCCGGGTTCATCTGATGCATATCGGCGATCCCGGAAAGGTTGGGTTTATCAACAGTGCTTCGGGTACCAGGGCCTGTGACAAACCCTTCAGCCCCATTGATCAGAACTTTTGTGCCGATACCAATGGTTTTCAGCTCAGGGTCATTCTCCAGGGGATTTAATTCGCCACAGCCGCAAAAGGTCATTTCTTCATAATTGCCCTTCATCATTTCCGAATGGAAAATAGTAGATATGGATGTTTTTCCGGGATTAACAAAGGCCAGATAATTTTTAAAGGCATTTCTTGATGCATGGAGCATGGCATGGGGAATCTGTTTTAAAGTGGTAAAGGACGTAAAAATCCGTCCGCAATCCGTTTCAATTTCCACCTTTACCTTTTGGCCCAGGACAAGATCCCTGAACAAATCCCCTGCACCATACCCGGGGTCTGCAATACCGGCCTGCGTTCCCATGACGATCAGATCAAGAATACCGATTCTTTCATTGGGACAGGGTCCCACATGGGCCGGAACCGAATTGATCCAAACGTTTTTTGCCTTTGTAAAAGAGTCAGGGTCTGCCACCTTAAATGAAAGAACGGCGTAAGTGCCGCTCATCAGGGCACTGGTAGCCGTGGTCACTACATCAATATCACACAGGTCAAAATTTTCCCCGCTTCTGACCCGATCACAAATTTCCTTTGCAGTCAATATGACAACGTCTCCGCTGTCTATTTTTTTCTGGATTTCCGAAATTGTTCTTGAAAGGGTTGATGATTGTGCCATTCTTTTTTAAGGCTCATTTTTAATGGTTTTATGCCTGGACCAAGCAGGTATTTAATTTTTTCAATACCCGCTCCTCTATCACATCCCACCCTACAAAAGCAAGACAGGTAGATGCCGTATCCGGCCATTTCTGCCACTGTTTTTTCCCCCCTGCAAAATTAAGCATCCGTGTTTTACCGGCAAACCGCACAGGCCCCTTAATCCTGAACAATTCCAGGGGTGTGGTGTCAAGAAAGTGCATGAACAATGCCTCATCCATTTCCCTTGTAGTTTCAAACGAGAATGTGATAAATCCGGCTTCTTTTGCTGCCGTTGACCGGTTTTTGCTATCAAGGGAATATATGTCCCTTCCAGGGTCATAAGGGTTAAATACAGGTGGAGTTCCCCTTCCCGTCTTCTCTTGCGGGTCTGATCCGGACCAGAAAATGTCCGGATCTATATTGCAGTGAAGTGTCGGAATGATGCGGGCGTTTTCAGCCTCCAGGCAAATCTCTTTTAAAATCTCAGGAATCCTTGGCGCATGAAGTGTATCTATCTTGTTTAACAAAATTATGTCTGCCCGGGTCACCTGGCTTTTGAACACCTCCCCGAAAGCCTCCCTTGCCTCCCAGAAATCAGCGTCCACAACCGTTACGGTTTTATTGAGGCAGAAATACGGCCGGAGCATCCGGTCGCCCAGGGCTTCGATTACGGCCAGAGGATCTGCCACACCGGTTGCTTCAATTATAATCCGCTCGGGCGCATACTTCTGCCGCAGGATCTGCAGGGTCTCAATCATATCTGCTCTCAAAGAGCAACAGATACAGCCGCTTTTGAGTTCAACAATATCCATGGCAGCCGTTTCTTTTATCAAAGTCATGTCTATCCCGACCTTGCCGAACTCATTGACCAGGACAATGGTCTTGGACAGGCTGGCGGAAAAACTTAAGATCCTTTTGACAAGGGTTGTTTTACCGGCGCCAAGAAACCCTGTGACAATATAAACCTGTATTTTCATTCCACAGGCTCTTTCTTTGCTTCCGGTTCCCTCTTTGCTTCAGATTCTTTTTTAGCCTTGGCTGCTTCCTTTTCCCGTTTTTTATCTTCCGCCTCTTTTTCCGCCCGTTCAAACACGTCATATCCCAGGAGAGATTCAGCAATATGAGCAGACAGATCTTTCATTACAATGCTGGAGCCTGACACGCCGATCCCCACCTGGAGGCCCTGGTAACAGAACGGGCAGCAGGATACCAGCTCTTTTGCCCCGGTATCCTCTGCTTCTTTAATCCGCCGCTGGGCCATGCGCCCCTGGATATCAGGAAACCCTGCCTTTAAACCGCCCCCTGCCCCGCAGCACCTTGAATATTCCCGGTTCCGGGGCATCTCAACCAGGTTCAAACCTGGGATCGCATCAATGATCATTCTAGGCGCATCAAACCCGCCTGTTGCCCTGCCCAGATGGCAGGGGTCATGAAAAGTAATGTCCCTGTTGACCGGATGGGAAAAGGTCAGCTCTCCTGTTTTCAGCAGCCTGGCCAGGTATTCGACCGTGTGCAGAACTTCAAAATTCAGTTTTCCGATTTTGGGATAATCCTGCATAATGGTTTTAAAACACCCGGAACAAGAGCTGATCAAAGTCTCAATCCCAAGACTGTTGAATTGATCAATATTTTCCTGAAACAGGCGCTTGTACTCCGGGTCCCCCATCCTTAAAAGAACACTGCCGCAGCATTTTTCATCCTTGCCCAGCACACCGTAATCAATGTTCAGGGTTTCAAGGATGTTAATGGTATTTATGGCCACCTGCTTGACATTGGCATCATAGGAAGCGGTACAGCCGAAAAACAAAAGGACCTTTCCCTTTGTCTTCTGAATTTCCCTGGGTTCTTCAAGAATCAAATTGTCCTTTTTTGCCCGGCGGGACCACTTGGTCCTGCCGGCCCTGGGCTGCTGCCATGGGTTATCATAGGTCATGACACTTTTTCTTAAGGCCTTCTGGGGTTCCAGCGGCCCATAACCCGCCCGGACAATCAGCCTTCTCAGTTCTTCCCAGAGGTTGACCGTATCAATGTGAGCCGGACAGACCACTTCGCACTGGCCGCAGGTGGAACATTCATAGAGGTTGAAGACAAATTCATCGACCTGCTCCTTTGTCGGTTCCCTGTAGCCGCAGATTCTGCCGATGATTTTTTTCAAGGAATCATTGATCCTGTCACTTTTCATGATCCAGGAAAGAAATCCGTTCTGTGATCTGGCAAGCCTTAAAAAATCCATTATTTTTCTGCGGGGAATCAGGTTTTCCCGGGAGTCCTGGTCATAGACCGGGCACCAGGAAAGGCATTCCCCGCACCTGGTGCAGGCATCCAGTTCGATCAGACGCTTCATATCCAGTTTATGTATGGGGATCTGCCTGACAGCCTCTTTTGCTTTTGGTTCCGGATTCAGGGGGGCAGTATTTTCTTTGTCTTCTGCAATTTCATTGATCAGGATGTCAGAACCCTGTTTTTCTTCTATGGTCATTTTCAACACCTTTTCGCTATGATCCGGGTTAAACCCGTTTCCTGTTTTTGACGCCGCCCACTGCTTCAATAAAATAAGTCAGGGGGGTGTTAAAGACATGCCGCATCTTTCCAAAGGGCAGATAGGCAATAAACACGGCCGCCGTTATGCCGTGTGCATACCAGATCACCGGATATATGGATGCCCAGTCAAAGGGGAAGATCAAAAGCGCCTTTGAGACCAGGAATCCTGCAAAGGAATAGACAGCCATATCAGACGGAATGCCGGTAACAAGAATTCTGGCCCCTTCAAGGAAAAACCCGAGCACAACCATGCCGCCGACAATGGCAAGCGCAATATTGTCCTGGTAT
>MGTJ01000073.1:12264-13292 GCA_001799395.1 Desulfobacterales bacterium RIFOXYA12_FULL_46_15
TTAATAGCAAACCGCTTTACCACAGACCATACAATGCCGAGGAGAATGCAAAGGCCTGAAAGATCATTAACCGATGCGGTAAACCAGTGATTTTTATCCATGAGGGCGGTCATCCAGTTCCCTTCTGGGCTGAAATAAAATCCAACCGATGTAAACAGGCTTAAGGAAAACCGCAGCAAAATCGCCGTAAAAATAAGGGAATGCATGGACCAGCGGGATACGCTTTCTTTTAAAATCCTTCTTTGAAAGATGATATCCAGCACAAATATTTTCAGCAAGGAAAACATTTGTTTTGAAAAGATCGTGTTCCAGATTGATTCAGAGGTCAAACCGATTTTCCTGTGAAGCGAGGTTTCTTCTCCTTTGACACTGCCTTTGAACCAGAATCCAACCATAAAAACCAGACCCAGGATAAAGATAAGGCCTGCCACACCAAAAACAGGATGCCCCACAGCCAGGGGAGATGTGTGACAGACAATACAGAGTGCGCTTTTGCCTGGCAGGACACTTGCGGGTGCACCCACGGGGTTCTTTTTAAAATGGCATTTTTCACAGGTTTTTTCATCCATCATATCGGCCATGGCATGATCGGACAGACCAATGGGAACCGACTGATAATCGGTATGGCTTAATTTTACCCGATGATCCAGGGGGTCGAGCCGGACAAATTTTGATTGAAAATGGCAGGCCTGACAGGAAACTCTTGTATGGGGTTCATTGGCCGGGCCTTCGGCATGGGGTTCATGGCATTCCAGGCAGGCAGCCCCGGTCCCGGTTTTATGAGGAGAACGGGCAACATCGGTGTGACAGTTGATACAGGCAATAAATTTGTGCCTGGGCTGGTTTTTGTCAATTGTTTCCGATGTGATCTGAAGGTTTACATCGGTCGTCCCGACCCTTTTTTTTGTTTCAGGGGTCTTGTGACAGTCAAGACAGAATGTATTTGAGGCAATCACTCCCTCGTTGGTGTGGATATTGGGTGCCCTGTGACAATCGATACAGATCAGGGGTTCCGGGACAGGCTCTTG
>MGTJ01000073.1:13320-14796 GCA_001799395.1 Desulfobacterales bacterium RIFOXYA12_FULL_46_15
TGCGGTGTTGCAACAGCCGGGGCGTTATTCAACGCTGCCATGAGCATTATCAGGGCGCCGCAGGCGATAATTGCGAATATCATTTTTAAATTCATAAGGTCCCCATGGAAATCTTAATTTTATTCATCACTCGTATTTGTATGGTTAATCTTTTATTGCCTGCCGGCGTTTCCATTCTTCCGGGTGATCATCGACAAAACGCTGTCTTTCAATTTTCCCTGTAAAAATGGTTTTTTCCATGGGAAAAATATCCGGGACAAGATGGGTGTCCGACATATGGACCAATCCAATGTACATCACTGCCAGTACAGCTTCATGAAAATGGAAATGGCCTGCAATATTGATAAAATGACCAGGTAAAAACCGGGTAAAAAATTCCGGAAACCACATGAGAAGACCGGTAACCCCCATGCTCTGCATACCGAGCATAACAGCCCAGTAATCCACTTTCTGAAGATAGCTGTACCGGTCAAACAAAGGGGGCGTGCCTTTATTAAACACATATCTGAAATTTTGTACCATATCCTCTAAATCTTTTTTCCCGGGCATAATGGAATCCGGTCCTGAAAAATTTTTTTTTAATACCGCCTTATAATAAACCAGCCAGGACACATGGATAAGGATGCCCGTATACAGGCATACAGCACAAAACCTATGGAGCCATCCGGCAGCACCTGCCCCGCCCATGAGGGAAACAAGGGCCCTGGCCCAGCCGGAACCGGAAAAATGAAGGACAAAGCCGGTGACGGCAAGGAGGGTAAAATTTACGATAATGACAATATGCAAGAGTCTGTGCAGAACATGAAACCGTTCATAGGTTTCGGCTTTTGAGTGTTGTTGCTTCATCACTTATGCCTCCTTAATTTTTCATGGAGTTTGCGCAGCAAAAGAAGACCCGTGTGCAGATAGAAAAAGAGAAGGACCCCGACAACAAAAACCAGGGATAATGTCCCGAGCCATTGAATCCATTTCAAACCGGATTGTTTGGTCTCGCTTTTCAGGTCAAAGCTGTCCGGAGTGTCATGAATGATAATATCGGCAAATTCCGGGGTTGCGTCAGCATGGCAGCGGCGACAGGCATTCAATGCCTTGTCCTTGTCCTTCAGGGAAATCGTTGTGTGAGCACCATGGCAGTCCGTACAGAAAGCAGACTTATCATATCCCAGGTTTACGGCAGCCTTGCCATGATAGTTGGCAAGAAAACTTGCCTTCTGCCCGGGATGACAGGTGCCGCAGGTTTCGGTCATCTTTTGGCCGATGCTGGCCCGGGGCATGTGAGATTCTGCATAGTGAGAGGAATGGCAATCTCCACAGGCCGGTGCAAATCCGGTTTTGGAAGGCTCGCCCTTTGTTTTTTCCTTCACTGCCGCTGTGGCATGCTCACCTTTGCCGAACCGCTCATAAGCGGTTTTATGACATTTTTGACAGGCCTGATAATCAAAATTTCTCCGGGTCTGGACCTTTAGAAAATTAACA
>MGTJ01000073.1:14820-15437 GCA_001799395.1 Desulfobacterales bacterium RIFOXYA12_FULL_46_15
GGCTCTCCTGTATCCTTTTTGATCCCCATACCAATCATTGGCCCGTGACAGTCCTCGCATTTCAGTGTTCCGTGGGCACCTGCCGCAAATCGACCCATATCGACAAACCATGTGGACAAGGGCGCAGAATCTGTTCCAGCCCGGACATGGGACCCTGACAGAAGTGCCAGGAAAAAACACCCGGCAGTCAGCACCCGGCAAATCCATCCGGTTTTTAATATTATTTTGATTCCGATTGTTCCGGTTTGCAATTTCGTCTCCTGTTGTGAAAATTATGATGTTAGGGTTGCAAAATACATATCAAAAAAAGCAATGGACAGAATATGAAGCTGATCAAAAATAATGACTGCTGTTTCAAGGCTGTCCCGGTTTTCATCAACCTGTTGTTTTATCCTGCGCAGTTCAATAGTTATGTTGGCTGCCGCAGTAATGATCCTGTCGTGCAAACCAGATGAAAGACGGATTTCTTTTTTCTTTTCAAGATGCCTCAGGCGTTTCCACATGGCCTCCAGATACACCCTTATCTTCTGCGGTTCATACACCTTTTGGCCGATGAGCCACTGAACCGGCATAAATTCCAGACTGCCGGCCACGATCCTGGAATTGCTCAATTCCCT
>MGTJ01000074.1 GCA_001799395.1 Desulfobacterales bacterium RIFOXYA12_FULL_46_15
AACAAGGTGGGTATCATTGATCTCACCCGGTTTGCAAAAACAAAAATTTCCGGTCCCGGAGCAAAAGCCTGGCTCAACACCATGACCTGCCAGAAGGTGCCGGAAAAAGACGGGGTCATTGCCTTAAGCCCCATGCTGGATCACAATGGAAATTTTAAATCCGATATGACCATTACAAGGGTCAATGAAACCGAATTTTTCTGTGTAACGGCCAGTGTGGGTAAAAAGCACGATCAGCACTGGATGATGACCCATCTTCCGTCTGACGGGTCTGTCCTGATGGAAGATCTGACCTATAAGATGGGGTGCCTGGTCCTTGTCGGCCCGGACAGCCGGAAGGTACTTGAAAAAATCGTTTACGGGGATGTGACCAAAGAAAGCTTTAAATTCTCCACAAGCCGGGAAATTTATGTGGGCCGGACAAAATGCCGGATCAACCGCATGAATTATGTCGGTGAATTGGGATTTGAAATTTTCCACCCCATTGAGCAGCAGATTGCTGTTTATAAAAAACTGGCGGAAGCCGGCAAGGCCTTTGATATCAGATTCATCGGCATGCATGCCATGGATTCCATGCGTCTTGAAAAAGGGTACCTGGCATGGAAGAGCGAGATGAATGTACACCATACCCCCCTTGAAACCAATGTGGCCTGGACAGTCAAGTTAGACAAGGACTTTATCGGGAAACAAGGCTTATTAAAACAAAAAGGGATTCCGTTAAAGCTGGCCTGCCTTGTTGTAGATGTTCAAGATACTGATGCCTGGGGATACAACCCGATTTTTAAAGATGGAAAGCGCATTGGCATGACGTCTTCCGGAGGTTACGGCCACAGGGTGGAAAAGAGCATTGCCATGGGGTATGTGACACCTGAATTTGCTGCTGCCGGGACAAAAATGGATGTGGAAATCCTGGGACGTTCACGCAAAGCCGAAGTGGTTGCCATGCCGCTGTATGATCCAAAGAACGAGAAAATAAAGGGTTAGAAGGAAGAGAACAATATGAAAATCTGTGTATGCGTAAAACCAGTGCCTGACACTGCCGTATCCATAAAACTGTCGGGGGTTGCCGGGTTTGAAGATTCAGAGATGAAACTGGTGCCCAATCCCTATGATGAATACGGCCTTGAAGAAGCCGTCAGCCTGGTTGAAAAACAAGGTGGAGAAGTAGTGGCCGTCACCGTTGGAAAAGCTTCGGCCGAAGCAACCCTGCGGGGTGTCCTGGCCATGGGTGCAGCCAGGGCTATCCTGGTAAAGACCGACGCTCAGTTTCTGGACAGTGAATTAACGGCAAAAGCCTTAAAAGCTGTTATGGAGCAGGACGGACTGCCGGATATGATATTTACGGGCAAAGGTTCCGTGGATACTGAAAGTTTCCAGACCCAGTACAGGCTTGCCAAATCCCTGGGACTGCCCATTGTCAATGAAGTCTCAAAACTCACCCTGGACAATGGAAAAGCCGTGGCTGAAAGGGAAACCGGCGGGGGGGAAAAACAGGTGATTGAGATGGGCCTCCCCTGTGTCATTGGCGCCACAAAAGGTCTGAATGAACCCAGATACCCGAAATTCCCGGACATCATGAAAGCCAAGAAAAAAGAGATCAGGCAAATGGACCTTTCGATATTCGGTATTGATCCGTCAAAAGGAAGGGTCAGGGTTGAAAAACTTGAAATTGTACCGGAACGGTCTGGTGCAAAAATGCTTTCAGGGTCTGTGGATGAACAGGTGACTGAACTTGTCAGAGTCCTTAAAGAGGATGAAAAGGTTTTATAAGATAAGGAGAAAAGGATATGGCCGGGACAGGCATTTTAATAGAAATTGAAAACAATATGGTAAAGGAAGCCAGTCTGGGTGTGATGACGGCTGCAAAAGGGCAGGAGAAATATGCCCTGGTGCTGGGGCAGGAGGCATCTTCTGTTAAAGAAAAACTTGGGGAATACGGTGCAGCCCATATCCTGCATATAACGGCGCCGGGGAACCTGTCCGCGAATCCGGACCTGCAGGCTCTGGCAGTAGCTGACGCAGTAAAGGAGTATCAGCTTGACACCCTTCTGGGAACAGCCAGTGCAATGGGAAAAGATATGTTTGCAAGAATTGCAGCCATCCTGGAGGAGCCTCTGGTCTCTGATTGTGTAGCCGTCAATATAAAAGACAGGACAGTAAAAAAGTCGCATTTTTCAGGCAAAACGTTTGCCACACTTAAAATAAACTGCTCCTGCCTGTTGTGCACCCTGCGGCCCAATTCCACTGAGCCTGAGCCTTCACCCACAGCCTGCGACATCATCGAGTTCGAAGCCCGGGTTGCTGATCCGGGACTGATTAAAATTGTGGAAACCAGAAAAGCAGGTGGTGCCAGGCTCGATCTGACCGAAGCCCCGATCGTCATCACGGGCGGACGGGCTATTAAATCGGCTGAGAACTATAAAATGCTGGAAGCCTGTGCCCAAAAAATAGGTGCAGCCGTGGGTGCGTCCAGGGCTGCTGTGGATGCGGGATACGCCCCCCATTCCATGCAGGTGGGCCAGACCGGCAAAACCGTAAGCCCCAAACTGTATATTGCCTGCGGGGTCTCCGGAGCGGTCCAGCATTTTGCGGGAATGAAAACATCCAAGGTGATCGTGGCCATCAACGAAGATAAGGATGCCCCTATTTTTTCAAAATGCGATTACGGCATCATTGGTGATATCTTTAAAATCATCCCTGCATTAACCGAAAAGCTATAACTTGATTCGTCCGCTGTTACCGCTGCCGTTTTTTTGATTACCGGCAGCGGTAACGTCTCTGGAGGCATTTTAAATGGATAACTATATCATTCTTAAATCCCTGGTCATGTCCATTGCCCTTATCGCTGCTTTCGGGTATTTTTTCAAGAAAGTGAAGAGGCTCCATAGCGTCATGATGTCGGTGGACGGCAGCTCAAACCTTGCCCCTGACCGGTTGGGCGAAAGAATCAAGGTCCTTTTTATTGATGTGCTGGGGCAATCCAATGTCAGACGAAAACCTGCAGCCGGTCTTGCCCATACATTGATATTTTTTGGTTTTCTCGCCATCCAGCCCCATTCTCTGGAATTGATGATCAAAGGGGTGATTCCCTTTTTTGAGGCCGGTAATTTTTTACCTGGCCTGTATGCGGTTTATCTTTATGCAGCAGATATTTCAGGGTTTTTCGTTCTCATCGGATTTGCCTATGCCCTTTACCGCAGACTCGTGATCCGGCCTTCCTATCTGACCCTGGGACGGGATGC
This sequence comes from Desulfobacterales bacterium RIFOXYA12_FULL_46_15, assembly GCA_001799395.1. Classification (GTDB taxonomy): domain Bacteria; phylum Desulfobacterota; class Desulfobacteria; order Desulfobacterales; family Desulfobacteraceae; genus Desulfobacula. Next base: position 3,243 of record MGTJ01000074.1, read on the forward strand.
AAACCTGATTATCCTGTTTACATCCGTTATTGTCCTTTCTTTTCATTTTATCAATGCATTTCAAATGGCAATGCCGGCGCAAACGGGTCATTTCAATTACATCAGTGTTTTTCCCGTATCTGGTGTTTTTGCCCGTGTTTTTGGAATCGATACCCTTTCCAGCACAAACCTGATGATCGGCTATGAAATTTTTTATTATATTCACATCGGCACCATCCTTGGTTTTTTAATCTATATTCCCGGTTCCAAACACCTTCATCTTCTGGCAGCTGCTCCCAATGTGTTCTTCAAACGGCTGGATATTGAAAAGGCCATCATGAAGACCGATATTGAAGATGAATCAAAAGAAACTTTTGGCCTTGGAAAAATCAGTGATTTTAGCCGCCGCAATGTGCTGAATCTTTATGCATGCACGGAATGCGGCCGTTGTGAGGAACTCTGTCCGGCATCGGGTACGGGCAAACCCCTGTCACCCAAAAAAATCATCCATGATTTCAAGCAGGATCTCCTGGATCAGTCCGGCATGCTGCTGGACAATCATAAAAATGAAATCCTTCCCCTTATGAGAGAGGAATCAAAATTGACGGATGATGTCCTTTGGGCCTGCACCACCTGCCGTTCCTGTGAAAATGTCTGTCCTGTGAGCAATGAACACCTTGATTTTATTTTTGAAATGCGAAAACATCAGGTCCTGATGGAAGCAAAATTTCCTCCTGAAATGCAGGAAACCTTTAATAATATGGAAAATCAGGCCAATCCGTGGGGTTTTGCGTCCGATACCCGGGCCGACTGGTGCAAAGGCATGGATGTTCCCCTTATGGCGGAAAAGCTACAAACCGATGTCCTCTGGTTTGTCGGGTGCGCCGGATCATTTGATGACCGGGGCAAAAAGATCAGCCAGGCCACGGCCCGGATTCTTAAAAAAGCCGGGGTTGATTTTGCCATCCTGGGGCCTGAAGAAAACTGTAACGGCGACATGGCAAGACGTGCAGGAAACGAGTATCTTGCCCAGATGATGATCCGGCAGAATGTGGAGACATTCGCACAATATAAATTTAAAACCATTCTGACAGGATGTCCCCATTGCTATAATGTCATTAAAAATGAATATCCGGATTTTGGTGCAGCATATGATGTGGTTCACACTGCTGATTATTTTGACAGGCTCATCAAAGAGGGACGCTTAACTGTTAATGCCTTGAATTCAGGAATCATGACCTTTCATGATTCCTGCTATCTTGGCCGGTGGAACAATATTTACGATGCACCGAGACGGCTTTTGAAAAAATCGGTTTCCGGGCAAATGGTTGAAATGGACAGAAGCGGATCAAAAGGATTCTGTTGCGGCGCAGGTGGTGCAAGGATGTTCATGGAAGAAACCCTGGGAAAGAGAATGAACAATGAAAGAGCAATTCAGGTGGTCGAATCCGGGGCTCAAACCGTGGTATCGGCCTGTCCTTTTTGCGCCGTCATGCTTCATGACGGTATCATGGAAACCGGAAAAGAGATCAGGGTAAAGGATATTGCAGAGATTATGGATGAAGCTACAAACTGAAAGGTAAATAATGGAGGTCAACTCATGAATGATCAGGCAAAGGATTTTTTAACATCAGCCAAAAAAAATGAAGCTGATTATAATTTTATATCTGCTAAGGAATCCTATTTAAACATCATTACGTATTTTAAGGATTCACAGGAAGCCTCTATTGCCCGGAAAAGACTTCAGGTCATGGATGAGCTGATTAAAGAGAAAGCAATATATGAACGAATTGATGAAAATGCAAAAAAAGTATTAACCGATATCGGGGTGAATATTGCGGCAAGCCCCCGCCTGATGGATATTCTAATGGAGGCGGATGCTGTAAATTTTGAAAGTGATACAGCGGTTTCCCTGCCTTTGAAAAGAGATTATCTGGAAGCCTGTCTTGAAAAGGTAGAACGAAGCATGCCGGGAGACCCCGGCAGGAACGCATTCGGCACAGGTGCCACCCCGCCTTTTTTAAAACGGCCGGGCCAGGATGATTTACGGGCCGCGACCCGTGAAGAATTTCAGAGAATTGCTGCTACAGTGAGTGAAAACTCGGATGTGGTAAAAATATTTTCACTGCCGGTTGCTGTTGATAAAAGCCTGACCGGTTATGAAGCGGCACAGTGTATGGATGTGATGTTTAAAGGCCTGAAAATGACGGCGGCAAAGAGTTTTAGCGATGATGAAATGTCTTTTTTAAAAGGCAAAGACAACTGGCTGGACGGCACCAGCCTCATCACCTCCCTTTCACCCATGGACTCCATGGTGGAACCGTTTATCAGAAGCGTAAAGGCAGGGGTTAACCTTTTGCTTTTAGATCTGACCATCGCCGGAGCTTCAGGGCCGGCAAGCCCGGAAGCCCTGTTAACACAGATCCATGCCCAGGTCATGTTCATGATGGTGATGGCACAGACCCTGAATCCCGGGGTTCCCTGCATCCACGGCGGTATTCCGGGAGTGGCGGACACTGGGGGAGATCTTTCCTACAGCTCAAAAAGCCAGCCCCTTATCAATGCCGCCATGGCCCGGCTGAACCAATGGGTGACAAAATTTCCATCGGCCCAGTCCGGGGGCAGCACCAGCATCACTGAGGTTGGTGATGAGGCTGTTCTAGAATCAGCCCAAAGCCGCGATACGTTGAGAAAATATAGTGTTCATATTCTTCGCCATGCCATGGGTGCTCTTGGAAGCTTAAATTTTTTCAGTGAGGAAAAATTTGTCAATGACTGTATCGTGGAAAGAAAAAGCATTAACGCTTTTGCCGATGACCAGGAAAATTTCCGGACCCGGCCGCTTTATTTCCCCGAAGACAGATACGCCATGGCTGGTATCCGCGAGATTGCCGAAAAAGGTAATCCAAAATATGCCGATCATACATTAAAAAATGTTGAGGCTTTTATGAAATGGGAAAAATCCATATGGGGTAAAGAATTATCATAAAACCAAGAGGGAAAAATGAACAAAAAACTGCAATATAAATTACTCCTGGGCGCTTTGATGATTGTCTTTGCTGTATGCGCCGCCATCACTGTGGTCGCTTCAATTATCATCAGCAGGCAAAACAGGGATCTGGTTCATATGGGTATGGATAAATCCATGTCTGTTATCCGGGATTCTTTGGTTGAAAAGCAGACGGTTTTGTTCAATGTCATTGACCATATGGTGACTGCCAATAAACTTGGGGATGATGTCAAATTTTTGAATGAATTCAAGGATAGCGGGTTGAACCTGGTTCGGCAAAGCTATGAAAAACTAGGTAATATCATGGCTAACACTTCAATTCAGGAAAATTTATATCGCCTTCAAATATACAGCAAAGAAGGAAGGCTTTTAAACTATATTGTACAAAAAGATCCTGAAAATTTGGCCATGGGGTTCTATCACGATTCATTATTCCATCACAGGGATTTCAGAAAAGAGGAAGCATATACAAGGATACCGTTTAAAGAGGTTTCGGAAATCGAAGAAATCAAGCTTCCAAAAACCTATGGTTTCGAAATACCGCAAGAAAACCGGATTCTATTTGACCGGTCAGAAAATTTTTTAAGTCTGAAAATCATTATCCCTGTTCATGCAAATTTTTATAATAAAGAAACTGAGAAATCAGAACCGGCCCTATGCGGATTCGTCGTTGCAGAGGAACGCCTTTCTGATGATTATATCACCCGTATGGAAAGAATCACGGGTATGGATATGAATCTGTTTGTGGATAACCATTTCAGTGCAGGCAAGATGGCACAATATAAGCAAGTGGATATTTCAAAAATCCCGGAAAATACTGATGAAAAATGGAAAATAAATAATCAGCCGGTTTTTTTTAATGATATAAAGATTGCAGACCAGAGATATTTTGAGGCGATTCTTCCGTTGTATAACCAGGAAAAATTTCTTGGCGGTCTTTTGATTCTCCAGTCGGATGCTGTTGTGAAAGCCAATACCCGGCAGATGATTTTTATGATTGGTATCGTTGCCTTTGTCTGCATGATCTTTGTAATTCCTCTGGCTTCTGTCGCTGCTGGAAAAATTGTCCGGCCTTTGATAGAAATTGTTGAAAAATTGAAAGATATTGCAGAAGGAGAGGGGGATTTAACCAACCGGCTGAAGGTTCAGTCAAAGGATGAAATCGGTCAGGTTGCCCAGTGGTTTAATACATTTATTGATAAAATTCATGGTTTGATTACAGAGGTGGCCAAGAATTCAGGTGAACTCAATCAGTCTTCATCAACACTGTCGCATATCTCCAGGAACATGATGCAGGGAGCGGAGCAGACCTCGTCAAGGGCGAATTCCGTATCGGCTGCCAGTGAAGAAATGAGCAGCAGCATGGCTTCTGTTGCCTCGGCCATGGAGCAGGCATCCGGAAACATGGGAATGGTGGCTTCTGCCACAGAAGAAATGTCTCAAACAATCAATGAGATTTCAAAAAATACTGCAACTGCTAAACAAATTACCAATGATGTTGTACAAAAAACAAATGATGCGTCAAATCAGATTAAAGAACTTGGAACTGCTGCCGAAAGTATCGGCCATGTGGTTGAAGCGATAGCGGATATATCGGCTCAGGTGAATCTTCTTGCCTTAAATGCTACGATTGAAGCGGCAAGGGCAGGAGAATCCGGAAAAGGGTTTGCTGTAGTGGCCGGTGAGATAAAAACCCTTGCCGCCCAGACTGCTAATGCCACCCGGGAAATAAAGGAAAAAGTTGAAAATATCCGATCTTCGACAGTGAAAACAGTTGCGCAGATTAATATGATCTCAACGGTTGTCCATCAGGTTAATGAGATTGTTGTTAATGTTGCTGCATCAGTCGAAAATCAATCGGCTGCTACCCGGGATATATCCGGGAATATTATTCAGGTTACCCAGGGTATTGAAATGATAAGCAGTAATATCACTCAGAGTTCAGATGTTTCCATGGAAATTGCAAAAGATATTACAGCCGTTACGGTAACGGCAAATGAAATGACAAACTGCAGCATCGAGGTGGAGGGTGGGTCAAAAAATCTATCCGGGCTGTCTGAAAAATTGATGCAGCTTGTCAATAAGTTTAAAATTTGAAAATTACGGATTTTTCTGGCAGCTTAGGCTTTTGCTGTGTTAATAAAGGAAAATGAAAAAGAAAGAAAACTCACTTTTGCAGCTGATAAAACAGCTGCTTCAAATCAACAGCTCCTTTTCAGGAGCTGCCTTTATTGTTGCGGCGGCCGCTGCATGGGGGATGTCCGGTATCTTTGTGACAATCATCTTAAAAAATTCCAACGGCTCATCTGTTTCCCTGGCTTTCTGGCGGGATACGGCAGCATCTGCAATTTTGTTTTTGTTTACTTTTTTAACCCGCCCACAAGTCCTGAAAATCGAAAAAGAAGACATCCCCTGGATTGTGGCCATGGGATTTTTTCTGGGCGGATTTCACATCCTGTTCAATCAAAGCGTTATACTGAACGGCGCTGCAGTTACCACAGTGCTGCAGGCTGCCATGCCGGCTTTGGTGGCAGTGGCTGCTTTTTATCTCTGGAAAGAAGACCTGACTCGTGAAAAATGGCTGTCCATGCTGATTATTTTTATCGGTACGGCCATGGCTTCGGGTATCAATGTGTTTTCCAGGGAAGAGACAAATATGGCAGGGTATATGTCAGGGTTTGCGGTGCCGTTTTTTTATGCGGGCTGGAGCCTGTGCGGCAAGAGTCTGGTGTCAAAATACGGTCCGACAGCCTGTCTTGCCGTTGCATTCGGCATTGCATCCGTTATGCTTTTGCCTCTTCAGCCCTTCACAAGCCAGCCGTTTCCATTAAATTTAACCATTATACTTGCCTTTTGCGGCCTGGTTTTTGTTTCCACATTCGGCGCTTTCAGCCTGTATCTTCTAGGAATGAAATATGTTGAGGCAGGGGTTGCCGGTATCCTGGTGATGTCGGAGATTCTTTTTGCCGGAGTCTATGCCTGGTCCCTGTTGGGAGAGCGGCTCACCCCTGTTCAGATGTGTGGAACCCTTCTGGTGATCGCAGGTGTTGTTTTCCTTTCATACCGGCAGAATAAAAAATCCGGAATCAGACCATAGCATTTTTTCAATTCGTTTTTCGACAATCATTTTCCATGTGCAGTTTTAAATTTTCCCACCAGGGTGGTTAATTTTTCCGCCAGTTGAAACAGGGCTTTTGCGTTCAGATTCACCTGGATACTATTCTGGGACATTTCTCCCGATGCCAGGGTGACCTGGGAAATATCTCTGGCAATATCATTTGAGCGTTCGGTGGCTTGGGATATGGTTTTGTTAACATCCAGAATTCCCATTGTAGCCTGGTTGACATTGTTTGAAATTTCACCGGTGGTAATGGATTGCTCTTCAATGGCAACGGCAATGGTGGAAACAATCTCATTGATTTCATTGACCACTTTTGAAATATGGGTGATTTGTGTAATCGTTCCTGTAGTATCGACTTGAATCCCTGTGACCTGGTCTGTGATTTTTTTTGCAGCTTCAGCGGTCTGGCCTGCAAGGCCTTTTATTTCATTTGCAACAACTGCAAAGCCTTTGCCGGCTTCCCCGGCCCTTGCAGCCTCAATAGTGGCATTTAAAGCCAGGAGGTTGACCTGATCGGAGATGTCGCGGATGGACTCCACCACCTCTCCGATCTTTCCGGCTGACTCTCCCAGGCGATCGACCTGATTCAGGGCATTTTTGGTCTGGGTCACGGCATCATCCGTAATGCTTTTGGCAGTTGCCGTATTCCGGGTGATTTCATTGATGGTGGCAGACATCTCTTCAGAGGCGGAAGCCACCATGCTCAGGTTTGTTGATGCCTGTTCCATGGCGGCTGCAATGGAATTCATGCCTGAATTCATTTCCTGGCCGGCCCTCCCGGCTCGGCCGGCTTTCCCTGATGTCTGTTCCGCTCCCTGGGCCATTTTTTCAGAGATCTGTGTCAATTGTTCGGAAGACAGGTTCAGTTCGGCAGCATTTTTTGAAACATCGGAAATAATAATCTCAATGGCTTCGATAAATGCATTAAACCATCGGGCAAGCTCTCCGATTTCATCTTTGCTGTTCACAGGAATTCTTTTTGTCAGATCTCCCTCGCCCTCTACCACGTCTTTGAAGCCGTCCACCACATGGTTGACGGGCCCTGTGATCACCCGTGTAATCCAGTAGAGAATAATACCGGCAATCAGGGAGATGATGAGTGTATAGACCAGGTTGGTCTGTCCCAGGACGGTAACCGGTCTGAATATTTCATCCTTGATGGCAGTGACATTGATAATGCATTGGGGCTCGTTTATCTTTTGAAATGCAGTCACATTGTCGGTGCCGTTCAGGTGATATTCAACAATCCCTTTCGGGGCGGATTCAATCTGAGCCCAGAATTTATTTTTAGACATATCCAGATTAAATATCCTGGATTTATCCGGATATGTGACTGCAAGTCCTTTATCGTTTGCAACATAAGCAAATCCGGTTTTTCCGATTTTTACAGGGTCAATAAAATCTTTTGTAAAAATAGTAAAATCAGTATAAGCGAAAATAATGCCGTATATCTGATCTGCCATGAAGATGGGGGCTGATATAACAAAAACAGGCTTCCCGGATAAAGGGCTTTTGATTATGCCGGATACATGGAAATCTCCTTTAAGGGCCTGGGTAAAAAAGGCTGATTCCTTGATATTCATCTTATCGATCAGATCCGGATTTGAAGAAGAGACCACATTCCCGTTCCTGTCTGAAAGACAGATGTCTTCATACATGGTATAAGCCTTTTTCAGGTCTGAAAGCCGGGTACTTGCCTTTTTCCGGGTGTAGGCATCCACCCAGGACACGTCCACGGCACTGGGAAAGCTTTTCTCCCGGGTCCAGCTCTCAACGTTCAGTTTTCTTTCACTCACCCATGAAGATAGCATGGATACTGTGGAAGCGGCCTGGCCTTCAACCTGGGCAAAAATACTGTTTTTCAGGGCTGCTTTTGATTGAAGAAAGGAAACAACGGATAAAATGCCCATACCCAGAATAATCAGAACTATTGTAGGAATGATGAATTTTAGCTTTATGCTTATTTTCATATTTTTTTCCTTTCTCAGTCTTGATGTTTGTAAAATCCTGCTTTTGATGGCGGCTCAGGGGTATTGCCCAGGATGAGATCACACGCTTTTTCCGCGATCATCATGGTGGGCGCATAGATATTGCCGTTGGTCACATAGGGCATGACAGAAGCATCTACAACACGCAGGTTTTCCATGCCGTGGACTTTCATGGTAGCCGGATCCGTCACAGCCATGTCGTCTTTTCCCATTTTGCAGGTACAGGACGGATGAAGAGCGGTTTCTGCATCCTTAGCCACCCAGTCCAGAACATCCTTGTCTGTCCGGATATGGGAGCCCGGGGAGATTTCACCGCCGTTGAATTCGTCAAACGCCGGCTGGTTCATGATTTTTCTGGCGCATTGTATGGCTTCCACCCATTCCCTGCGGTCCTGGTCCGTGGACAGATAGTTGAAGCGAAGGGCAGGATATTGCCTTGGATCGGCAGACTTGATTTTAACAGATCCGACTGAATTGGAATACATGGGGCCTACATGGACCTGGTAACCGTGTTCGCTGCTGGGTTGGGTTCCGTCATAGCGGATGGCCAGCGGCAGGAAATGAAACTGGATATTGGGGTATGCCACATCCTCATTGCTCCGGATAAAACCGCCGGCTTCAAAATGGTTTGTGGCAGCTACCCCGGATCTGTGAAAGAGCCACTGATAACCGATAAACGGTTTTTTCCACCATTTGAGGGAAGGGTTCATGGATACGGGTTTTTTGCTTTTATACTGAACATAGACTTCCAGGTGGTCCTGCAGGTTCTCTCCAACACCCGGGAGATCGTGGACAACAGGGATGCCGAGTCTTTTGAGCTCCCCGGCATTCCCGACACCGGACAGCTGGAGGATCTGGGGGGAGTTGACGGCACCGCCGCAGCAAATCACCTCTCCTGAATGGATAATTTGGGGAGTATTGTTTTTGCCTTTAACAAATTCAACACCAATGGCTTTTTTGCCTTCAAACAGGATTTTTGTGGTTAATGCCCGGCAGATGACCTCCAGGTTGGGGCGTTGTTTCAGGACCGGATGGAGATAGGCCCTGGCTGCACTGAGACGCCGCCCTTGGTGGATATTCCGGTCAAAAGCACCAAAGCCTTCCTGTTGGTATCCGTTTACATCATCAGTCAAGGGATATCCGGCTTGTTGGGCGGATTTTAAAAACGCGCTGAACAGGGGATTTTTACAGGGTCCGGTTTCAAGAATAAGAGGGCCTTTGGTATCGTGATAGTCATCCGGGCCTTTGAGCCTGTTTTCCGCCCGCTTGAAATAGGGAAGATTGTGGGCATAATCCCATTTTTCCATGCCCTTGCCTTCTTTGGCCCATTTTTCATAATCCATGGCATTGCCGCGGATG
>MGTJ01000075.1:0-2586 GCA_001799395.1 Desulfobacterales bacterium RIFOXYA12_FULL_46_15
AGGATTTGTGGCCTATGGATCGGACCAGATTTTCTGGGACCGGGAAAATCTTCCCTTTAAAACCCCTTCCAAAAAGATAGAATTTAAATCCAGCCTGCTGGAGAATGCCGGGTTTGAGTCTTTCCCTGAATACCAGCCGGTCGAACCCCCGGAAGAAGGCAGGTTCAGGCTGGTGGTCGGCCGGTCAGCCGTTCACACCCATGTCTCCACCCAGAATGTGCCCTATCTGAATGAACTGGAAAGTGAGAATAAGCTCTGGATCAATACGAAAAAAGCCAGCCGGCTCGGCATCAAAAACAATGCCCTTGTTGAAGTGGTTTCCTCCTGCGGAAAGGGGCGGATCAAAGCCTTTGTCACGGATTTCATCCATCCGGAAGCCGTGTTCATGCTGCATGGATTCGGGCATGAGGCGGGCCGGGCAAAGCGGTCCTTTAACAAAGGGCTTTCCGATGCGCTGATCCAGGAAAATGTCTATGACAAAATCGGCGGAAGCCCTGCCTATCACGATACCTTTGTATCGGTGAGACCCCTTTAACTTCAATATGATATACAAAAAACCGGAGGCGTTGAATGAGTAAATATTATCTGTTCCAGGACACCCGGACCTGTATCGGGTGCCATGCCTGTGAAATTCAGTGCAAGACCAATAAAAACCTGCCCAGGGGGGCTAAACCCTGCCAGATTATCCAGGTGGGCCCCAAAATGATCAACGGGCTGCCGAAAATGTCTTTTATTTTTATGCCCTGCTACCACTGCGAAGATCCGTGGTGCGTATCCACCTGTCCCACGGGCGCCATGCAGAAACGCAGCAAAGACGGGATTGTCTTTGTTGACAAGGAATTGTGCGTGGGTTGCAAAACCTGTATTTCTGCCTGTCCATGGGGAGCACCCCAGTGGAACCCGGATACCGGCAAGGTTGAAAAATGCGATTATTGCAAGGACAGGCTTGACCAGGGTTTGAAACCTGCCTGCGTAACCCTCTGCACAACAGGCTGTCTGACATTCGGACCTGCCGAAGACATGACCCAGGTCCGGCGGCAGCGGCATGCCGAAGCCTCTGCTTCATTTGAAAACAGCAGTTTTTAAACGGATAAGGAGCTAAAATGGCGGAAAAGACCTGTCCGGTAAGAACCACCCTCATTTACCTGTCTGATCTTATTGATTCAGGATCATTGACAGACCCGAAAATAAGGAGGATCTGTGAACAGATCCTGCACCTGACCGAAGAGATTTCGGAAGGCGCCGCCGGGAATGACCATCTTTTGGCCATTGACTCCCTGATCCGGGAATATCTCGATATGAAAAAGTCTAAAGAGACCCTGGAAACCGGAAACATCCTGAAGAAAATATTTACCGATAACAGGGAAATCTTTCAAAGCCATATCGAAACCCGGAACTGTCCTTCCCATGACTGCGGGAAACTGGCTCCTTCTCCCTGCCAGATGGCCTGCCCGGCCGGGATTGATATCCCGACCTATCTGAGCCTTATTGCCCGGGGAGAAGATGACAAAGCCATTGAGGTCATCCGCAGGGACAATCCCTTTCCCTGGGTCTGCGGGCTTATCTGCACCCGGCCCTGTGAAATGATGTGTGTGAGAGCAAGGATCGATACCCCTGTATCCATTAAATTTTTAAAAGCCTTTGCAGCAGAAAGGGCCATGTCGGAAGGGACCTATAAAAACCCTAAAAAAAAAGGATGGAACGGTAAAAAGGTCTGTGTCATCGGTGCCGGGCCGGGTGGGCTGACCGCAGCGTACTATCTCGCCCTCATGGGATACGGGGTGAAGGTCATTGAAGCCCTTCCCGTTTCCGGCGGCATGATCATGGCGGGAATCCCCAGGTACCGCCTGCCAAGGGAAGTCATTGACAGGGAAGTGGCCATGATTGAAGATCTTGGGGTTGAGATAGCTTACAATACCCGGTTCGGCAGGGATATTACCTATGAAGACCTGAAAAATGAAGGGTTTGATGCTTTTTTTATCGCCATTGGGGCTCACAAAGCCCTGGACCTGGGAATCAAAGGGGAAAAAATATTTCCAAAAGTCCTGGAAGCCATCGGGTTTTTAAAGGACGTGGCCCTGGGGAACCACCATGCACCCGGAAAACAGGTGGTGGTCATCGGTGGCGGGAATGTGGCCATTGATGCGGCCCGTACCAGTCTGCGGCTGGGTGCAAAAAAAGTAACCATTGCCTATCGCAGGTCTAAAAACCAGATGCCGGCTGATATCGAAGAAGTGGAACAGGCCATGGAAGAAGGCATTGAATTTTCATTCCTGACCATCCCCAGGGAAATTATAGGAAAGGAAGACAAAATCACCGGTCTTGACTGCATCAGGGCCGAACTCATTCAAAAAGAAGGCTCGGATCGTCTCATACCGGTCCCCATCCTGGGTAAGGATTTTATAATCGAGGCCGATGTGGTGATCAGCGCCATCGGCCAATACGTGGATGACAAGGGAATGGAGGCTTTTTCACAGGTGAACTGGACAAGGAGGGGAACCATAGAAGTCAATCATGCAAGCATGGAAACCGGCATGACGGGTGTTTTTGCAGCGGGTGATGCCGTGTCCGGCCCTGCCACAGTGA
>MGTJ01000075.1:2594-12723 GCA_001799395.1 Desulfobacterales bacterium RIFOXYA12_FULL_46_15
ATTGGCGGCGGGAAACGGGCAGCAGAGGCCATAGACCGGTATTTGAGCCACATTCCCCAGCCGCGGATGCCCAAAATCCCGGTCCGGCATCATATGGAACCTTCCGTTGAAATGACGGCTACCCGGAAAATGACCCTGAAACACCCGGCCATGCCCATGCTGAATGTGGACCGCCGCAGAACAACGTTCCAGCAGGTGGAGCTGGGTTATGATGAAGAAAGCGTCCGAAAGGAAGCCGGGCGGTGTCTGCGGTGCGATATCTGCCGCAGATGCGGAAAATGCATCGAAGTCTGCCGGGATAAAATGGGAATCGATGCCCTTCAGTTCGGGTATATGGATTTTGACCATCCCACTGGAACCGATTTCAGGGCGACTGAAAAAAAATGTATTACCTGCGGCGCCTGTGCAGCCAATTGCGAAAATAAGGCCATGGTCCTGGAAGAAAAAGACGGCCGCAGGAATTTAAAATTATGCGGCACCCTGTTGAACAGCCAGGCGATCCAGTATTGCGAAAATTGTGGTGCGTTTCTGCCGTCTGCCGAATATCACGATTTCATTGCCCGAAAAACCGGAAATAGGGTAAAACGAACTGAGACCCGGCTTTTGTGCAATGACTGCCTTCGTCTTCTCAGTGCAAAAACAAATGTGGAAACACGACCGGCCGGTCTAAAATAAAGGAAACCCCTATGCAATTTCAAAAAGGAAACAAGATCAAAGTGTTCAGAAAATCTGAGGATGAATCCTGGGAACCTTATATGGATGATTTTATCGGGCTTCACGGATTTGTGACAGACCCGGACACGTCCATCAATGACCCGGATGCCCTCATTGAGGTCAGCCTGGAAGGAAAAGGCACCCACCGCCTGCCCCAGGACTGTCTGGAACAAATTCATTAAAACGGAAACGAGGACATCATGAAGGTAAAAGATCTGAAGGATTATATATCCGATCTCCAGGATGCGGCCCATGATTAAAATCTTTATTGACGGTCGAAAAATTGAAGCCAAAGAAAACCGGACCGTTCTTCAGGCAGCCAAAAAAAACGGAATCAGGATTCCCCATTTATGTTACCACCCGGCCCTGAAACCTTCCGGATCATGCAAATTATGCGGTGTTGAAGTGGTGTCCCCCGGAGGCAAACCAGTGGTGATGCTGTCCTGTATTCTTAAGGTGAAAGAAAACCTGGAAATCCTGACAGATTCGGAGCTGGTGCAGGCCCACCGGAAAAAAGCATTTAACAAACTGTTACAGATGGCACCGGATGCCGCGAGAATCAGGAACCTGGCAAATGAATGGGGGGTGGCTGTTACACCCCCTCCGGACGGGTGTATCCGGTGCAGGCTCTGTATCCGGGTGTGCAATGAAATTGTAAAATCCAAAGCGCTTAAAATGGTTACGGATGAAAAAGGGACCCGGGTCGTGCCCGAACCGGGGCAATGTATCGGGTGCGGCACCTGCGCCAATCTCTGCCCCACCGGCCTGATCCGGATAAAGGACCAGGACGGGGTCCGCACGGTTTCCATCAAAGATGATATCATCGGACAGCTCCCCCTTGAGCGGTGTGAAGGCTGCGGAACGCTTTATGCCACTGAAAATTTTCTCAGGCATGTTGAAAACAGTCTGCTGAGTCACCCGGATACAAAAGAGCATCACCATCTCTGTCCCTCCTGCATCAAACTGTTATCCAACCGGGCTGCCGCGGAAAGAAAAAGAATCGGAAAATAAAGAACGGATGAATCTTGAAAGCCCGGGATCAAATCTCTATAATGGCTTATCCGTCATTGAAATTATTCTCAAAAGAGGTTTGAACAGAAATGGGTCTTTTTTTTATAACCAGATTGAATTTTTTTCCGGTAGCGGCTGCAAGCGGTTTCATGCTGTTATTGCCGGCCGATGCCTTGGCCATCCAGCTTCATCTGACCTCGGAAGGGATCATCACCCACCAGATGGGGCATATTTTTTTTCTTGTTTCCATGGTGGCCCTGATTTTTACCCTTTCGGGCAAAGGGCTGGATAAACAGAAAGGCTGGCGCCTGATCCAGTATTCAGCCTTTTTTTTCATCCTCTGGAACCTGGATGCCGTGCTGGGACATTTTCTGGATAACCAGATCCAGGTCATCAAACTGGAAAATATCTCCTTTTCCCGGATGCGGATGCTGGTACATAATGATTCATCAATTCTCTACTGGGTCTATTATATCTTAAAGCTGGACCATCTCCTGTCTGTCCCGGCCATGCTGCTGTTTTTTATGGGTCTTTCGGTCCTGGTGAAGGAACAGCAAACCATATCCGCCAAAAAGGAAAGCCATTGACCGGTTCTTTTCTCCCCATACTGTTAACCGATGTTTTCGGCTCTTTTGCCATGATGATCCTTGCACTTCTCTGTCTTTACAAAGCAAAAATATTAAGGGATCTGGACACGGACAATGCCGTTTTCCTGTATCTCATGTGGATCAGCACGGGATTTGCCGTCTTTGCCATATCCAGATCCTTTGGGCATATCCTGAAACAGTTTTTGATCCTGACCGGCAATCCGGACGCCTGGCATGCCATCAGCCCCTATTCAGGCGGGGTGAATACCGTATCTTTCATGCTGGTAGGACTCATCACGCTTTTTTTCAACCAGACCTGGAAGATCAATGAAAAAATCCTTTCCGGCAGGAAAAGCCTTGAAGATGCTCATATCAAACTCAAAGACCTGAACCAGACCCTTGAACACCAGGTGATCGAGAGAACCGAGCGCCTTGCCGGCAGTGAGTACAAAGCTCGCCGGATTTTCGAGCATTCTCTGGATACCATCCTGGTTACGGATGAAGCATTTAATGTGTCTGAAATCAACCAGGCCGGCGTGACCCTGACCGGATATGAAAGAAAAGACATGCTGGAAAAAAAGATGGGCATCAGAGATTTTCTGGAAAAGCCTTTGGAATGGGATAGAATCCAGAGTCTGCTGGAAGTCCATGAACATATTGTAAATGAAGAAACCGATTTTCTGCGGCCCGACCGTTCCATGGTCCGGGTGCTGATTACAGGAGGTGTGGACTACGGCGCATTCGGCTGCGGGAAAAGCTTTCATTTCATCATCAAGGACATCAATGACAAAAAACAGATGGAACAGCAGATCGCCCAGGCCGACAAGCTGGCAGCCCTGGGTGAACTCTCGGCCGGGGTGGCACATGAAATCAATAATCCCCTGGGCATCATCCTGGGGTATACCCAGCTTCTGCTTAAAGAACAGTCCGGGTTTGAAGAAGATCTTAAAACCATTGAAAAACATGTGAAAAATTGCAGGGATGTGGTTTCCGACCTTCTCTCCTTTTCCAGGAAAGGTTCAACTGAAATGAGCCGGCTGGATGTGACAAAGGTGATCAATGATGTGATCAAATTTTTGTCCAACCACACGGATTTCCGGAATGTGGGCATAATCTTGAACCTTTCCCAAAAAGAAGCCCTGATGGTCAACGGGAATGAACAGGAACTGGCACAGGTCCTCATCAATCTCATGATCAATGCCTGCCATGCGGTTGAGAAAAAAGGCAGGATTGAGATATCAACTGAAAAATCCAATGACAACCGGATCTTTATCGAAGTGAAAGACAATGGCACAGGGATTCGTAAAAAACATTTTTCACGGATATTTGATCCTTTTTTTACCACAAAACCCGTGGGACAGGGCACGGGCCTCGGGTTGTCCGTGGGATACGGGATCATCCGGCGCCATGGCGGGGAAATCACGGCCAGGAACAGGAAAGAAAAAGGGGCTGCCTTTACCATCAGTCTTCCGGCTGCCCTGCCTGCGGATTGTACACAAACCAGAGCTGATTAAACAGCAGGGGCTTTAAATAAACAGGAGATCGAACCCATGACAACCGACATACTGGTGGTGGATGATGAGACGGATATGACCCGTCTTTTGCAGAGGACCCTTGAACCTGAACTGGATTGCAAGGTCACCATGGCTTTTTCAGGGGAAATGGCGCTGGATATTCTTCATCAGACCTTTTTTGACCTTATCCTCTGTGATGTCAAAATGCCGGGCATGGACGGGTTTGAACTGCTGAACCGGGTCAAGGCTGAATTTCCGGATCTGACCGTGGTCATGCTTACGGCTTTCGGAAATATCGAATCTGCGGTCAAGGCCATCAAGAGCGGGGCTTATGATTTTATCGCCAAACCCTTTGAACGGGATGAAATTATTTTCAAAATCAGGAAAGCCCTGGAAAGAAGTCTTCTCTTAAAGGAAAACAAGCGCCTTTTAAAGGACCTGGAAGCCGGACCCCATGAACTCATCGGCAAAAGCGAGCCCATGCAGAAGGTCTTTGACCAGATCCGCATGGTGGCGCCCAGCGATGTGACGGTATTGATTACCGGTGAGTCGGGAACCGGCAAGGATCTTACGGCGCGGTCCATCCATACCCTGAGCCCGAGAAAGGATGAAGCTTTTATATCGGTAAACTGCCCCACCATCCCGGAATTCATCCTTGAAAGCGAATTGTTCGGGTATAAAAAAGGGGCTTTCACCAATGCCATCCAGGACAGGGACGGGCTTTTCCAGGAAGCGGACAAAGGAACCATCTTCCTGGATGAAATCGGGGATATCGGCCCTTCCATCCAGACCAAACTTCTAAGAGTGCTCCAGGAAAAGGAAATAAAGCCTCTCGGGGACACGAAAATAAAAAAAGTGGATGTGAGGATCATTGCTTCCACTAACCGGAACCTGAAACAGAAAATGGCTGACAATGAATTCCGCCAGGATTTTTTCTACAGGCTGAGTGTCCTTCCCATTGAACTGCCGCCTTTGCGGGACAGGGTCATGGATATCCCCCTCATTGCAGACCATCTGGTGGCCAAGCACTGTAAAAAAATGAAAAAAGAGCCCAAAACCATTTCCGAAGAGGTCATGGATCTTTTGATGAAACAGCCCTGGCCGGGAAATGTCCGGGAACTGGAAAACATCCTGGTCCAGGGAATCCTCTATTCAAAAGATGATACGCTCCGGTTGTCCGATATCCCCATAAAGGATACGGATCAGGCAAAAAAAGGAACCCCGGGCATAAACAACGCCGACCTGACCGCCCTGTCCTATAAAACCGCCAAGGAAAAGATCCTGAAGGAATTCAACCACACTTACATCGGGGCAAGGCTTTCCATGGCCGGCGGCAATATCACCCGGGCCGCCGGGATGTGCGAAATGGACCGCCAGGCCCTTCAGCAGATCATGAAACGGTATGACATCGACCCGGACAAGTTCAGGTGAAGGAGGGTTGGGCGTAAGTGGCACCGGGCTCTCCTGAAAAATTGTTTGATCTGTGTTTGGCTGACTATACGTTTTCTTAAAGGATATATCCTAAAAATACTAATAAAACAGTATGTTGTCATAAATGATTTGTTTGACTGTTGTTTGATTGTGGAATCTTAAACATCCGGCAGCGATCTGCTCTCCTACACAGTCACCCATGCAGTACCATCGACGCAAAAGAGCTTACCAAACTTAAAATCGGGCAACCCGGCTCACGTACCGCTTAAATTCCTGAACATAAAAGAGACTCCCGCGAATTATGGTTATTGCAGTCGAGCAACAATCCGGTCTGCCCAGTCATAGGGTATAAAATTACCGTTCGGCGTCTCTATCCAGGCCGGTTCCTTATGGGCAGCATCATAAACCATCCGGTCTTCAGGAAAAGTCTTTGAAATCTTTCTGATAATATCCAGTTCTTCGGTGCTTAAAGGCTCTGCCTCTTCAGGATCGGCATTTTGGATATCCCCCAGAAGATCCCTATAGTTATTCAGTTGCGGCCCATAGGGGAGATGGGCGTATGTGGCTCCGGTCATGCTTCTGCCCAGCAGCTTTACGGCAAACATATCGGCATACCAGAGATATTTGGCTGCAAACAGCATCCGGTCATCCTCTTTCAGGATGGCCCGGCCGAGGGCTTCCTTAAACGCCAGCGCCACCCGTAAAATGCGGGGGATGGAAAGCCGCCGGTTCCCTGTGATATTATCAAACGCCGGACTTTCCGATAGATGCCGCCGTAAGGCCTGGTCCATGGATCTGGACTGAATGGCGCCCGTTTCCCATCGTTTGATGGAGGCGATCCCCACATCCATCACAGCCGCAAGATCTTCCTGGGTTATTCCCTTTTTCTGACGCAGCGTTTTAATCTCACCACCACTTAATAACCCTGTCTTTTTCCGGTAGGCCTCGGCAATAGCCTGCTGGATCTTACCGGCCGATTCAACGGTTCCGGCGGATAGCCCGCACTCCGGGCAGACATAGGCTTCCTCAATAACAGCGATGTCTATTCCTTTAAAAGGGATTATTTTTTCTATCTCTTTTTGTTCCATGGCACCGTGGCCCTTGGGGCAATTCATCTGAATCATGGCACCTCCTTATCGGTTTTTATGTAACGACACCAGCCAGAGCACATTCTCCGATACGGAAAACTTGAAATACACAGGTTCTGAAAAGCGGTCGATTCTCACCGTAAACGCAAAAAGATCAAGCCCTGATATGTCCTGCTCATAGGACCGCTGAGGCGGCCGGGTTCAGCAGAAAAACCTGACCGTTCTTTAAAATGGACAGGGCCTGCTTCAGTTTATTGTTCAGCTCCTTATGTGTCGGTCTTGTCATAATTTTGGTATCAATTGATACTTTTGTCAAGGAAAAATTTTGACTCTTTTAAAAGGAACGGCTGCTTGTCACGCCGCCCATTTTTCCCCTTTTACCGCATATTCATAAACAAGGTTAAAAAGCGAGTCACACTTCTTTTGAAACAATTTCCGGTCATAGCTTTCCGGAAGATCATGATCCAGGGATTCTTCCATGGCCTGTTTTACTTTTTCGCGGGTCTGGGCATCCTTATACCAGTCCTGGACCAGCACTTTCGGGTGTTCCTGCGCCAGGCGTTTTAAAAGATGTCTGGCGGCAAGCTTTACTTTTTGTTCTTCTTTTTGGGTCATCTTTTCTTTTTTCAACACATCAAACAGTTCAAGCTCATCCCGTGTCAAGCCTTCCCTGATATGGCGCTCATCTTCTTCTTTAAGGTTTTTCGCAAAATTAACCAGATCCTCATGATAATTTTCCGTTGAAGACCCGCCTGAGTTATAGGTATCGATAATGGCCTGAAACCGCTGGGCAAAACTGATCCGGCCCTGGTTCTCCTTGATCATCTGCTCTAATTTGGCCTGGATAAAGGCCCGAAGGTCTGCAATTTCGATATGCTTATATTCTGTCCGCCTGAATTTTTCTCTGATTTTCTCAAAATCAACATTGGCCAGATTCCATTTTACCCCTGAAGAAATGGCAGGCACCCTCAATTCCGGATTGATGCCCCATTCTTTTGGCTCTTCTTCAATGCTGTCTTCTTTTGCCGTGACCACACTTTGATCCAGAAGGTCATTGATCCGCAGCCTGGCTGATTCAATATCCTCCTGTGCAATGACGGCATCCAGAACCCCTCGAAGATATTGAAAAACAAATACCATGGGACGCTTTTCCCGAGTCAGGCTTGCAGGCCTCATACAAAGCCGTAATGGTGTTTTCGTACACAACAAATCCCTGCCGGTATTCGTCCTTTTCCAGCAGTTTGTCGGCAAAGGAGGAAAACAGGTCGATATTTTTAAACACCTTGTCCTGTGTGAGGACAGCCTCAATATTCATATCCAGGGAATGACAGAAATCCTTTCCCTGTTCCAGGGCCTGGTCCAGCAGCAAAAACAGCCGGGCTTTATCCTGAACCGGTTCTTCCTCGTTGCTTCCCAGGGCGTAATCGGCCAGGGCCTTTTTCATATTCCGGAACACATTGTAATAATCGATAATTTCCCCGTTCTTTTTGGGAACCCCGTCAATGATAAAAGAAGACACCCGGTTGGCGCGGGCAATGGTCTGCATCAGGGTATGGTCTTTCATGGGCTTGTCAATATAAAGCGTGGAAACCGTGGGTGCATCAAACCCGGTCAGCCACATGGCGCAGACAAAGACAAGGGCCAGGTTGTCCCTTGGGTTCTTAAACCGGTATTCAATATCATGGCCGTTTTCATCAATACGGGTCATCCTGTCCCGATGGGGTTTGATATCCAGGCCCTGCTTTTTGAACCGTTCCTCTTCTTTTCCTTCCTCGCTCACCACCACAGCCATTTCAACGGACCGCAGGTATTGAATCATCTTTGTGATCTTCTGCTTTTCATTTTCGGACAGGGCCTTGCTGCGCCGGCCGGTCAGATCCTTGATCTGCTTTTTCCACAACCCCTGAACCTTATCAAACATTTTCACACAGGTGAATTTATCCACGCAGATGACCATGGCCTTGCCCAGATACCCGCGCCTTGGAAAATGATACACAATGTCTTCGGCAATTTTATCCAGCCGGTCATCCCGCTTGATGACTTCAATCTCTTTTGAAAATACATTTTCCAGCTTTTCCTGCTGCTTGGCGGTCAGATTCTCTTCTTCCAGGATTTCATAAAATTCCTCATCCAGGGTATCATTCTGGATCAGGACTTCCGGAACCCGTTTTTCATAGAACAGCGGCACCGTTGATTCATCATCCATGGCCTGCTTGAAATTATATTCGCTGACATAATCGCCGAACCATTTGCTGGTTTTCCGCTCCCGGCCCAGAAGGGGCGTTCCGGTAAAGGCATAAAAACAGGCCCCCTTAAGTCCCTTTCTCATGTTCTCAGCCAGGGATTTATACTGGGTCCTGTGGGCTTCATCCACAATCACGATGATTTCACGGGAAGAGGTCTCGGCATCAAACAGAACCAGGAAGTCTTTGCCTTTGTCCCAGCGGAATTTATGGATCAGGGTAAATACAAACCGCTTGTTCTGGGAGAGAAAGAAGCGCATCTCGTCGCTGTTTTTCGGCTGGGCCGCATCCGATTCCCGGACGGTTTCCGTGTTCAGAAAATTGCGATAGATCTGACCGTCCAGATCATCCCGGTCCGTGATGATGACAAAGGAAAAATCGCCCTGGAATTTCCGGAAAATCTTTCTGGCCAGAAAAATCATGGAAAAGCTCTTCCCTGACCCCTGGGTATGCCAGAACACCCCGAGCTTTCCCTGCTTTTCCTTCCTGTCCCGGAAGGATGCCACGGCCTTGTTGACCCCGATATACTGGTGGTTCTGGGCAATGATCTTGGTGTCATCCCCGTGAAAAACGATAAAATTTTCAAAATAATCCAGGAGCCGCTCTTTGGTGCAGATGCCAGTCAAAAGCCGCTCCAGGCTTGTTCCGTCCCTTCCCGCCTGCCCGGCATTGATCTTTTCCTTTTCATCCTCGATTCTCAGCCACCTGAAAAAGAACTCCCAGGAGGCCGTCATGCTGCCGATCTTGGTTTCAACGGCATTGGACAGCACACAAACCCCATTGTATAAAAAGAGCTGGGGGATATCCTTTTTATAATCCGTCAAATTCTGATCAAAGGCCTGCTGCAGTTTGACATTGGAATTTTTTAACTCAATAAAAACAATGGGCAGGCCGTTGATATAGATCAGGATATCGGGCCGCCGGAACCGCTGCTCACCCTTGATCCAGAGCTGGGTCACCACACGGAAATCATTTGCCTCATAGGTTTCGAAATCCACGACCCGGACCTGCTCGGTCCTGCCGGAATCGTTCTCAAATTCCACCGGGATTCCGTCCTTGATGTATTGGTAAATCTCCTTGTTGGCCAATACCGGCGACATGGCCCCCCGTTTTCTGGTCAGCACTTCAAGGGCCCGGTCCACAACCGCTTCAGGCACAAGCGGGTTCAGGCTGCATGCCCTTTGCCGGAGAATATCCGGCAGCACCACCCCGCGCTTGTCGCTGCGGTTGGACCTGTCATCCAAATCTTCAGGATCTGCGGTATAACAATTGATGTGACGAAACAGCGGGTCCTTTAACAGAAGGCCCACCGCAGCCTGTTCAATCTCGTCCTCACGGATGAAGTTCGGCATCAGATTCCTCTCTCATGCTCCGGGGAAACCGGATATCCAGATCCGCCACAGGCAGTTTCCCGCTGATCAGCCGGGTCAGCATACGATCCCGGGTTTGTTTGAAAAAATTATTCTTCTGAATTAACAGTTCTACTTTGTTATACAACGGAGCTACTTTGTTTTGGTATTGCAACGCTAATTCCGCAGGCG
>MGTJ01000076.1:0-226 GCA_001799395.1 Desulfobacterales bacterium RIFOXYA12_FULL_46_15
ATGTCATCCTGGTCATTCTGGGCGTCCCGGCCCTCATCAAGATGGGGGTTGAGCCTCTGACCGCCCATATGATCGCCCTCTGGGTGGCCGTCCAGTCCAACGTCACGCCACCGGTGGCGCTGGCCGCCATCGCCGCCTCGGCGATCGCCAAAAGCGATCCCTTCAAGACGGGCTGGGAGGCCTGCCGTCTGGCTTCCTGGATCTACCTCATGCCGTTTCTCTTCAT
>MGTJ01000076.1:342-12652 GCA_001799395.1 Desulfobacterales bacterium RIFOXYA12_FULL_46_15
GCTTTGATCGAAAAGGCATTTACCGGTAAATTGTTTGACAGCCTTGAAACCGGGCGGGTGACCAAAGCGGGCAAAGTTCTGAAGGTCTGGGTGATGGTCCTGGCGCTGAGGGATGAACGGGATATGATCAACGGCATCGTCACCATTGAAAGGATCATCAAGGATGCAGAATGAATAGGGTGCAAAATAAAACGGCTGAAGAAAAATTTAATGAATTGCGCCGGCAGGCTGAAGCATTGATGTCAAAACCGGATTTTTCAAAACCATTGGTTGGGGTTGAAGACCCCCTCCGGTTAATTCATGAACTCCAGACCTTTCAGATTGAGCTGGAACTGCAGAATGATGAACTTCGCCGCTCCCAGCAGGAACTCATGGAATTTAAAATCCATTATACCCAGCTTTTTGATTTTACGCCTGTGGGATACGTTACCCTGGATTCAAAGGGAAAGATCCTCAATGCCAACCTGACCCTGGCCCGGATGCTGGCAACGGAAAGAAGCGCCCTCCTCAACCAACCGCTTTCCGACCATATCCTTTTTGCGGATCAGGATATTTATTATCTGCATCTGCAAACGCTTTTTGAGTCCAAAACAAGACAGATCTGTGACCTTAAAATGAACAGAAAGGATGGCGGCCCTTTTTATGTACAACTGGAAAGCACGGTTATTCCGGAGGCCTTCAGAGAGGATGCCTTGTATCGCACCGTGATCATTGATGTCTCCGAGCGGAAAAGGACCGAACTCTTGCTCAAATACGGCAAACATCAATTGGAATCCGTTTTGAATAAGATTGATTCCCCCATCTACGTGGCCGACATGACCTCCCATGAGATCCTTTTTATGAACACTTACATGAAAAAATTATATCACACAGACCTTACCGGTCAGGTCTGCTGGGCATCCTTACATGAAAACCAGGACGGGCCCTGTGAGTTCTGCACCAACGACAGACTGACAGATAAGGCCGGCAACCCTAAGGAGCCTCATATCTGGGAATTTTACAACAAAGGGTCTGATCAATGGTATGAAGTGAATAATCTTGCGATCCCGTGGACCGATGGCCGGCTGGTGCGTCTGGAAATTGCCAAGAACATTACCCGGCGGAAACGCGTTGAAAAAAAACAACAGGCAAGAACCCTGACCCTTGAACAGAAAGTAAAGGAAAGAACCGCTGAATTGGAAGATATGAATGCCACCCTGAGAACATTGCTGAAAAAAAGAGAAGAGGATAAAAATGAAATCGGAGAAAAGATCTTTGCCAATCATAAACTGATCCTGGCCCCTATTATCCAGAATCTGAAAAAAAACCTTACCCTGGAAAGCCAGAAAGAGATGATGGGCATCCTGGAATCCGAGTTGAAAAATATCATTTCTCCCTTTTCAAAACAACTATCCGATAAAATGGTGAATTTAACTCCCATGGAAATACATGTCGCAGATCTGATTAAATTTGGAAAATCAAACAAAGAAATATCTGAAATTCTGAACAGCTCCATACACACCATCTCCCGCCATCGTGAGAATATCCGGAAAAAGACAGGCTTGAAAAATAAAAAAGTAAATCTTCGATCCTTTCTTTCGACCCTGGAATAGTGCCTATTTCAAATAGGTGATCAATTGGTTTTTTTCTGCCTTTCTATTTTGTTGACTCAAGAGGCTATTCGCTTTAAAGTTAAGGATGAAATAAAAGCCGGAACATCTTTATCTGATATCCCTTCAACAAACTACCGGCCAAAAAACCACGTTTAAGGTTTTTATACCGTATTGGGAAAAAGAAAAACAAGGTCACACATGAGCAGAAAAGACACGATCCAGGAAAAATTTAATGAATTGCGCCGGCAGGCTGAAGAAGTGATGATAAGAAAAGACTTTGCAAGCCCGTCGGCTGTTGTTGAGGACCCGCTTGAATTAATTCATGAACTCCAGACCTTTCAGGTCGAACTGGAACTACAGAATGAGGAATTGCACCGCTCCCAGCAGGAATTGATGGAATTCAAAATGCGCTATACGGAACTCTATGATTTTACTCCCGTGGGCTACGTCTGCCTGGATACAAAAGGAGTCATCCTCAACGCCAATCTGACCCTGGGCGATATGCTGTCAGAGGAAAGAAGTTCTCTGATCAACCAGCCCTTGTCCGGGTATGTTCTTTTTGAAGACGAGGACATCTATTACCGGCATCTTAGGGATCTTGCCGAGTTAAAAATGCGGCAGATATGTGAACTGCGCTTGCGAAAAATGGATGGAACCCCATTGAATGTGCAATTGGAAAGCATTGTGTTTTCGTATCAAAGCTGGAGACCGGAACAATACAGGACCGTGATCATTGATATCAGTGCGCGTAAACAAATGGAAAAGGAACGGGAAGAGTTACGGATACTGCTTAATCAGTATCATAAGATGGAGTCCATCCGTACCATTGCCGGCGGCATTGCCCATGATTTCAACAATATCCTGTTCATTATTATGGGGAATGTTGATCTGGCATTGGAAGAGACCCGGGACTGGCATCCGGCCTATCCCAAACTCGAAACGATCCGGGCCGCTGCCCTGAGAGCGGCGAATATTGTAAAGCTGCTCCTCAGCTTCAGTCAGACCTCCGGTGAGGAAAAGATCCCCATAGATGCGGTTTCCGTGATCAAGGACGTGCTTATCTTACTGAGGGCATCCATCCCAACCACCATCAGTATCCATACGGATTTTCCGGATGGGAAGGTGATGATTCTTTCGGATAAGATCCGGATCGGCCAAATCTTGATGAACTTATGCACCAATGCCACCCAGGCGATGGAGGAGACCGGCGGTCTCCTTGAGATCAGGGTGGGAACAAGGGTTTTAGCGGAGGGGTCTGCCGGGGCGTGTCCGGCAGGGGATTATGCAGAGATTACGGTGGGTGACAATGGACCTGGAATTGATCCTGACATCCTGGGCCGGATTTTTGATCCTTATTTTACCACACAGGAGGTTGGAAATGGATCAGGTTTGGGTCTGGCGGTTGTTTACAGCCTTGTTAAAAACCACAAAGGGATCATTACCGTTCAAAACCGTCCGGAAAGGGGGGCCCTGTTCACCATGCTTTTCCCCATGGTGGAGCAAAAACCGGTGATAAAGATCGAACCCATGGCTGAATCTTTTCACGGCACTGAGAGAATCCTTTTTGTGGATGATGAGGAGAACATTACGGAGATAGCCCTGGAATCATTGAAATTGTTTGATTACAGGGTCGAGGTGATGTCTGACCCGGAAGATGCTCTGGCGGTATTTAAATTAAACCCCGGCTATTTTGATGTGGTCATCACCGATATGACCATGCCCAAGATGACCGGTGCTAAACTGGCTGAAAAATTAATCCGGATCCGGCCCGATATTCCTATCATCCTCTGCACAGGGCACAGTTCCCTGATCGATGAGGAAAGGGCCCGGCAACTGGGAATCGCAGCCTATATGATGAAGCCGGTACCCATGTCGAAAATTGCAAAAACCATACGAAAACTAATGGATAGGGAGTAAGCAATGGTATTAATGAACGTAATAAAAATCGGAGGATACATCATGATGTTTAATGAATTGGCAAAACAGGTGAAAAGACTTGGAAATTCACGGACAAGGGAATTGAGGAAAAGCAGAACCAAAAATCTGATTATAGGGGCCGGCATCGGATCTGCAGTAGGCGTTGCAGCCGGAATCCTCTTTGCCCCGAAATCAGGTAAAGAAACCCGGCACATTATTGCCGATCGAACCGGTGAAACCGTGAAAAACCTGAAAGAAAATGTGACGGCAACCAAAGACAAAATATTTGCATCAGCCGAGGAAAAAAAGAAAGAAACCACTAAATAGAGTTTCATGGAAAGGACACCCTTATGCAAGGTTCCACGGATACGGTATTGACGATCACTGAGACGGCTGATTCCCTGGCACAATATGCCCTGGTAATCGGGGAGATTGTCAAGGCTGTGGTCCATATGTTTTCATCAAATGAGAAAGGTGTGAAATGATAATTGATCAGACACACTCTTTATTCGAAGATATAGTAGAGACAATACGTGAACCCCTTCTGGTACTGGATTCATATCTAAAGGTTATCTCTGCCAGCCGTTCCTTCTATGGGGTCTTTAAGGTAAAACCTGAAGAGACTGTGGGGCAGCTTATCTATGACCTGGGCAATAAACAATGGAATATCCCCAAGCTTCGGGAACTTTTGGAAACCATCCTTCCCCAAAAGACCAGCTTTGACAATTATGAGGTTGAACACGATTTCGCCACCATCGGCAAGCGCACAATGTTGTTGAATGCCCGTCAGATTAAACGAGCGCTGGGCAAGGAACGGATCATCCTGCTGGCCATCGAGGACATTACCGAGCGTAAGGAGATAGAAGCCGGCCTGGGAAAAGCCCATGAAGAGTTAAGGGCGTTGACGACCGAGTTAAAGCGTGCCGCTCAAGTAAAATCTGAATTCCTGGCCAATATGTCGCATGAGCTCAGGACACCGCTTAACTCTATTAACGGTTTCTCTGAGGTATTATACGATGAAACGTTCGGGCCGCTTAATGAGAAGCAGAGGCAATACGTCAATAATGTTTTAACCAGCGGAAAGCACCTTCTCTTACTGATAAATCAGATTCTTGATATGGCAAAAGTTGAAGCCGGAAAGATGAAGCTGGCTTTATCCAGTTTATCCATGAAAAGCCTGTTAAATGAAATTACATTACTGGTAGAGGATATGGTCGGCAAAAAAAAGATTAAAATGTTGCTTGAAATAGCTGAAAATCTTCCGAATATTGAGGCAGATGACCTCAAGGTAAAAGAGATACTTTACAATTTGCTTTCAAACGCAGTTAAATTTACCCCCGAGGGCGGTAAAATCGGTATGCGGGTGAAGAAAGCCGATTCCGAGATAGAAATAGTGATCTGGGACACGGGAGTAGGTATCGCATCTGAAAACATGGATAAAATATTTGAAGGGTTTTTCCGTGTCGATACCCCATATTCCCGGCTGACTGAGGGGACCGGGCTCGGTTTGCCTCTCTCTAAAAAACTGGTTGAGCTGCACGGCGGGCATCTTTCTGTAGAATCAGAGGGGCTGAATAGAGGCACCTCGGTCCGGTTTACTTTACCTATTTTATCAAGGATGGTGGTGTGACATGAAGAAGAAAGCATTGGTTGTCGATGATAATGCAAATAATCTGATGCTGGAAAAAGATCTATTGGATGTCGCCGGCTTTGAAGTATTTGTAGCTGAAGATGCTACCAGCGCAATTGTAATTGCCAGGAAAGAAAAGCCGCATATTATCATTTTGGATGTGCGGCTGCCGGATATGCGCGGTTCCGAAGTGGCCAGGATATTACGCCAAGACAAAGAGACAAGAGATATTCCCATAATTTTCGTGACTGCCTCTGTAATGGCCGAAAACAGAAAAGAGTTAACAGGCATAACTAATTCCGGATTTATAGGCAAGCCGATAAATACGCGCACCTTTGCGAAAGAAATAAGCCAATTTATTAATTGAGTTTTTAATCTGTTGAAAGGATAAATTCAAAAGAGGCAGACGATGAAAGACAAATCAGTAATCCTAGTAGTCGATGACCAGCCGGTAAACACTGAACTTCTCGAAGCACATCTTGTTCCGCAGGGCTATGAAGTTGTCAAAGCGGCAAGCGGTGAAGAAGCGCTGAAAATACTCTCCGGTACTAAAATTGATCTGGTTCTGCTGGACATAATGATGCCCAGGATGTCCGGCTTCGAAGTGCTGGGAAAAATACGCGCCGATAAAAAAAAAGGCCTATTCCGATAGTTATGGTCACGGTGCTGAAAGAGACCGAAGACAGGGTAAAAGCCCTTGAGGCAGGATGCGATGATTTTATCTCCAAGCCTTTTGACAGGCATGAGCTTTTAGTCAGGGTAAAGTCGCTTCTAAGAATAAAGTCTCTGCATGACGAAGTAGAAGAAGCCCGCGGATTCGTTGAGAGCGTTATCAACACCGTGCGGGAACCCTTAATTGTTCTGGATCAAAACTTAAGGGTGGTCACTGTCAGCCGTTCCTTTTATGATTTCTTTAAGGTAAATCCTGAAGAGACTGTGGGGCAGCTTATCTATGACTTGGGCAACGGGCAATGGGATATCCCCCAGCTCAGAAAATTACTTGAAGATATTTTGCCTCAGAATTCCGTATTCCATGATTTTGAGGTGGAACATGTGTTTGAAGGTATCGGGCCAAAGATCATGCATCTGAATGCCAGGAGAATCTACCAGGAAGTTAACCATTCACAACTGATTCTTTTTGCCATTGAGGATGTAACCGAGCGTGAATTTTATAAACGAAATCTTGAGGTTATTGTTGAAGCGCGTACTACTGAGCTTGTTGCGGCACGCCAGGAGGCTGAAAAAGGAAAACAGGCCGCAGAAGCCGCCCTTTGTCAAATAAAAATATTGAAAAAGCAGTTGGAAGAAGAAAAAGCCTATCTGAAAGAAGAAATCAAACTGGAACATAACCATGAAAATATTATCGGGAAAAGTGATGCACTGAAATATGTGCTCTATAAAGTTGAACAGATTGCCGTCACCAATACCACGGTATTGGTTCTGGGTGAAACCGGAACCGGGAAGGAACTCGTGGCAAGGGCCATTCACCATGGGAGCTCTCGCAAAAACCGGGCCCTTGTCAAAATAAATTGTGCGGCGTTGCCTGCAACCCTGATTGAAAGCGAATTGTTCGGTCATGAAAAAGGGGCATTTACCGGTTCAAGTTCCAAACAGCTCGGACGGTTTGAGATTGCGGATGGTGCAACGCTTTTCCTGGATGAAATCGGAGAGCTGCCCCTGGAGCTTCAGGCAAAACTGCTTCGCGTGATCCAGGACGGTGAGTTTGAACGGTTGGGAAGCTCCCATACCATCAAGGTGGACGCCAGGATCATTGCTGCAACCAATCGAAATCTTGAAGAAGAAGTGAAAAAAGGCCTCTTCCGGGAAGATCTCTGGTACCGGTTGAATGTTTTTCCCATTACCATGCCACCCCTCAGGGGCCGCTTGGAAGATGTTCCGCTCCTGGTGGAGTATTATGTCAGAAAAATTGCCAAACGATTGGGTAAAAACACCGGGGTCGTTTCAAAAATGATGATGGGAACCCTGCAAAACTATCACTGGCCGGGAAATGTCCGGGAGCTGGAAAATGTTCTTGAGCGGGCCGTGATCAATTCATCAGGCCCAAAACTGCGTCTGGTGGATGATTTTGATAAGCCTCTGATCAATTTATATAAACCGCAGAAAACACTGGAAGCGAAAACACTGGAAGAAGTGGAGCGCGGTTATATTGTCCGTGTGCTGGAGCAGAACCAGTGGAAAGTCAGCGGGGAAAACAGCGCCACCCAGATTCTCGGTCTCAACCGCAGTACCCTGCGCGCCCGGATGCGAAAGCTTAACATTCAAAAGCCCTGAAAGGTCACATATGACCATAGGTTATATGTGACCTTTCTTCCCGAATTTTCACCGTATTCTTTTTCTTTTTTCAAAGATGGATTCTTACGTTAAATCAAGACGATGGATCGTATGTCAAAACAAAATCAAGCCATGGCATGATGATTGCTCTTTATCCATCATTATTGATTGTTGCACCCGGGATAGAACTCCCGGATTCATTCAAACCAACAGGCACAAATTAGAAAAGGTGATCACCATGATTGTTGTCAGAATTACACTGAATGCACTTGCAGATAAATATCTGGAGGTCACGCAGACCCTGCTCTCGATGATCGAACCCGTGGGCATGGAAAAAGGGTGTAAAAATTACAGTATTTTCTGTGATATCCATGACAAAAACAATTTCTGCCTGCTTGAGGAATGGGAAACCCGGGAAAATCTGGATCATCATATCAGGTCCCGCCGGTTCGGGGCTCTTCTGGGAATAAAACCCCTTTTACGGGAACCCTTGAATATCCGGATTTACACACTTTCCCATCCCCAGGGAATGGAAGTCATTGAAGCCATCAGGGCCAAAGGAGTCCTTAATGATGAATATATTGCTAATTTATCCTGAATTCCCGGAGACCTTCTGGTCGTTCACCTATGCCTTAAGCTTTATCGGGAAAAAAGCAGCTTTCCCGCCCCTGGGACTGATCACGGTGGCGGCCCTCCTGCCTGAAAATTGGGCCAAACGCTTGGTGGATACCAATGTGGAGCGCCTGAAAGACAAGGATATCTTATGGGCGGACCTGGTGTTTATCGGCGGGATGACGGTTCAGCGCACATCGGCCCGGCAGATCATTGACCGCTGCAATGCATTGAAGGCAACCGTGGTTGCCGGCGGGCCGCTGTTTACCTCTGAACCCGATGAATTCAAAACCGTGGATCACCTGTTGCTGGACGAAGCAGAGCTGACCTTGCCCCGCTTTTTGTCGGACCTTGGCAAAGGCCGGGCCGAAAAAATATACCGGGCTTCCGGGTTCTGTAATACCGGTGACACACCCATTCCGCTATGGAATCTTTTAAATATGAAGCGATATGCGTCCATGAGCCTTCAGTTTTCCAGGGGATGCCCGTTTAACTGTGATTTCTGCAATGTGACGGCCTTGTTCGGCCATAAGCCAAGGTTAAAAACTCCGGTACAGGTCATGCTGGAACTGGATCGGATATATGCGGCAGGCTGGCGCGGCAGCATCTTTTTTGTGGATGATAATTTTATCGGCAATAAGGGGTTTTTAAAGGAACACCTTCTCCCCTCCTTGATTGAATGGCGCAAAGATAAAAAGGGCTGCGTGTTCTTCACGGAATCCTCCATCAATCTGGCCGATGACCCTGAGCTTCTTGACATGATGGTAGCGGCAGGGTTTGATTCCGTGTTTATCGGGATTGAGTCCCCGGATGAAAAAAGCCTCACCGAATGTCATAAAACCCAGAATAAAAACCGGGACCTTCTTGAAAGCGTGGGTATCATCCATCGTTCCGGGCTTCAGGTGATGGGCGGGTTTATTGTCGGGTTTGACAACGACGGGCCTTCCATTTTTCAGCGGCAGATTGATTTTATCCAGAAAAGCGGCATTGTCACGGCCATGGTCGGTATGCTCCAGGCCATTCCGGGAACCCGGCTGTTTGACCGGCTTCAGCGGGAGAGCCGGGTTGCCGAATCCTTTACCGGGGACAATGTGGACGGTACCACCAATATTATCCCCCAAATGGGCATGGACAATCTGTTTGAAGGGTATCAAACCATCATGAAACAGATTTATCAGCCTAAATATTATTACCAACGGGTCAGGACCTTATTTCGGGAACTCAAAGCCCCAGAAATCATTGCACCCATGGATATTCAGCGGTTTCTTTCATTTTTCAGGGCTGCCTTGCGGCTTGGAGTTTTTGGAAAAGAGCGGTTCCAGTACTGGTATCTGATTCTCTGGACCCTGGTGCGAAAACCAAAGCTTATATCGACCGCCATCACCCTTTCTATTTACGGCTATCATTACCGTAAAATCTGCGAGCGATATATTTATTGATTTTTAAAGCCGGCCTTAACGGCCGGTATCTCTAAAAAAAAGGAAGAATCATGAGCACTAATCTGATGGACGACATATGGAGTTACCTGGGCAGATTGATAGATCAGCTCTCACTTGTTTTAAAAAATTTTAAACCCGGCAGGGGATTTAACATCCTGGTCCCGTTGGCAGTGCTGGGGTATATCTGTTATAACCTGTTTTTTGTTTATGTACAGCCTTATGAATACGGGATCAAGGTGGCCAGGGTCGGCATGAATCGCGGTGTCCAAAAAGACGATTTCGGTGCCGGTCTGGCCTTTGTCCTGCCTTTCGGACTTCAGCAGATCTATCTTCTGCCCAGAGGAATCCAGGTGCTGGAGCTGACCAATTTTCCTGAGACCGCAGCCGGAGGGGCCAGAAAAGACAGGGCCGCCCACATTCAGACCTCGGACGGTTTTTTTGTGGATGTGGATGTGTCCATGCTCTACCACATCAAAGATCCGTACCTCGTATTTACCACCATCGGTCCCGGCCTCCTGTACGAAGATAACGGCATTATCCCCAAAGCCGAGCCTGCCTTGAAAGAAACCCTGGGAAAACTGACCACGGAAGAATTTTACAACAGCCCCCTAAGGGTTCAAAAGGCTGAAGAGGCCAGGGATCAATTGAACAGAGAACTAAACCCCAAAGGGATTGTAGTGGATGAGGTATTGGTGCGCTATTTCAAATACAGCCCTGAAATCCAGAAGAATATTGAAGAAAAAAAGCTCCAGGACCAGATGGTTTTTACCAACCAGGCAGCAGCCAGGGCAGCCAGAGAAGAGGCTGAGCTCAAAAAGATCGTCCAGGAAGGCATGGTCATCGCAGCCGTTGAAATGGAAAAAGGCAAGGCCTATGTCACACGGAAGATTGCAGAAAAAGACCTTTATGTCAGAAAGATAAAGGCTGAGTCCGACCTCCTGGTAAGGCTTTCCGAGGCAGAGCGGGTGCGCCTGAAAAACGATGCCTTGAAAGGAATCGGTTCCGACCGCATGGTGGCCTTGAAAATGGCCGATGCCTATAAGGGTCTCGATCTGATCATCCTGCCCAGCGACGGGCAGCACGGGGTTAATCCGCTGAATCTGGCCGACACCCTGCAATTGTTTGACGTTCGCAGAGGAGGTGACAAATGAAGCGGTTTATCATTCTTTTCATATTGATGTTCATTGCATTTGCAACAGCAGGATGCGTTCCCCATACCACAGGAGAAACCGAGGTCGGTGTCAGGACCCGCAAACTTTCTTTTTTCGGCCCAAAGGGGGTTGAAGACCGGATCTATGTCCAGGGCGCCACTTATTTTTTTCTCCCCTTTATCAATGACTGGCATGTATTTGATACCAAACTTCAGAATCTTGAGATGACATACTCCAGCATGCGGGGGGACCGGAAAAACCAGGATGATCTCGTGTTTAAAACCACGGACGGCAATGATATCAGCCTTGATGTGATCATTGCCTATCGCATTGATGCGGCAAAGGCGCCGTATATCCTTCAATATGTGGCAAAAGATGACCGGTCCCTGCGCGATACCATTGTCAGGACCGTTGCCAGGAGTAAACCCAGGGATATTTTCGGGGAACTCAAAACTGAAGCCTTCTATGTGGCAGAGGCAAGGGAAACCCAGTCCGACAAGGTAAAAAATGTGCTTCAGGAAATTCTCGGTCCCATGGGGATTATCGTGGAAAAAGTATTGACCAATGACTACCGGTTTAATGCGGAATATACCAAGGCCATTGAAGACAAGAAAGTGGCGGATCAGCAGGTGGAGAAGAATAAGTCGGCCCAGCATGCCGCCCTTGAAGAATACAAGCGGAAGCTCGAAGAAGCAAAAGGCGAGGTCAACAAAATGGTGGCCGATGCCGACGGCCAGTATCTTAAAGACAAGATCGAAGCAGATGTGTACCAGGAACAGCAGCAACTTCTGGCCAAGGCCATTGAGGCCGAAGGGATTGCCGATGCAAAAGGCGTCCGGGAAATGAACAATGCCCTGGCCGGTTCCGGCGGCGAGACCATTGTAAAATTGAAAATTGCCGAAGCACTTCAAGGCAAACGAATCATATTGCTGCCGGTGTCCGAGGGCGGGATGAATCTGAAAACCACGGATATCAACCGGTTGATCGAAACATTGGGGGTTAAATCGCTTTCCGGTAAGCCATAGGCCCGGAGGAAAATAAAATGGAAGACAAGACCATATGGGAAATTATTGATCTATGCATCGCCATTAATCAAAAGGCCTTCCAGATATATATCAAACTGTCCGAAGCCGAAGAGATTAAAGAACTGAAGGTGTTCTGGAATCAGATGGCCGAGGAGGAAAAAATTCATGCAGGATTCTGGGACGCGGCTAAAAAAACAGCCGGTGAATACCGGCTTCCCCAGATTTTTGACGATCCTGCGGCCACCAAAAATGAACTGGAATCGTTACTCCGGAAAATCAAGGTTCTGCTGAAACGCTGGGAAGCGACCCAGAGCATGAAAAACGCCCTCATCCTGGCGTACCGGCTGGAGTATTATATGCTTCATCCGACTTTTGAACTGCTGTATCATGCATTAAAACCACTGGCCGGAGCAGTTGATCCGGCTGGTACCTATGACCGGCATATCAAACGATTTATCGACATGTTCATCCAGTATGGAGATGTCACCCCGGAGCTGGAGCTTTTGGGTGAAACATTGCAGAGCTTATGGCAGAGAAACAAGGAATTGGTTGAAATTGCCATGATTGACGGGTTGACAGGGTTATTAAACCGCAGGGGCTTTCTTATCCTTGCCAATGAATTGTCCTATCTGTCCCAAAGGAAAAAAGAGAA
>MGTJ01000077.1:0-4521 GCA_001799395.1 Desulfobacterales bacterium RIFOXYA12_FULL_46_15
CTCTGTTTTAAACACTGGCATTAACCTTGCCATGGATCATTATATTTCTGCCTTAGGCGCAGATGAAGGGTATTTTTATCTGCTTGACGATTTGCAGAAGGACCGGCTGGTCTGCCGGCATCATCGGAAGCACCGGGATGCCGGGGAAGAACTGCCGGATGAGTTATCCACGGAATCAATGGATAGCGTTTTAAACTGGCTTCACAAAGATAACATGCTTGAATTGACGCCCGGGGACAGGGGGCATAAAAGGGATTTGTTTAAAACAGATTCCGGTTTTGGCAGTCCGGATGTCACCTATCTGTTTATTCAGTCCAGAACTCACCAGGATATGCTGGGCCTTCTGGTACTCTGTTACGGCCCCGGTTCATCATGCCCGGAAATTTCCGAAACTGATGATCTCCTGAGTAGCCTTCAGGTGCTCACCAATGTTGTGGTTCACCATAATATTATTTTTGAGAATGAATCCAGGTACCGGTTTGAAAAAATTCTAAGGGAAATTTCCAAGCAGATGATCAACCCTTCCCCGGACCAGATCGATTCATGCATCAACAAGGGACTCAAAGCAATTACCGAATTCTTTGATGTGGACCGCGGTATTATCTTCCAGCGGACACCAAAAAAACCCATCGCAATTTTAACCCATGCCTATTCCAGGCTTTCTCCAAACAAATTACCGGCAAATCTAAACATTACAGAAGCGGACTACCCCTATCTTTCACATGAACACATTGTCAAACGCCGCATAACCTTTTGGAACTCCATCAACGATTTGCCAAAACAAGCCAGGAAAGACTGGGAAAACCTGAATAAGTGGGGCGTAAAATCCAGCTTGAATATTCCCCTGACTGCCGGAGACCATACTTACGGGACCTTGACGTTCAACACAGTAAAAAAAGAAACCCGGTGGCCCAGAGAAATCATTGGCAGGGCAACCGTTATCGGAGAAATTTTTACAAACGCCCTGGCCCGGAAATACGCGGATGAGGCCCTTCAAAATTCACTTAACGAAATTAAAAAACTAAAAGACCAGTTGGAATCTGAAAACACCTACCTGCAAAAAGAGATTAAACTGAGTCACAATTTTGATGAGATTGTAGGTGACAGTTGCGCATTGAAAACCGTTCTGCTAAAAATCACTCAATGTGCGCCAACGGATGCCGCCGTCATGATTTCAGGCGAGACCGGAACAGGCAAGGAACTGGTGGCCAGGGCCGTTCATGATAAAAGCCGCCGGAATAAAAGGCCCATGATCAAGGTGGACTGCGGCAGTCTGCCGGCCACTTTGATTGAGCGGGAGTTGTTCGGTCATAAAAAGGGCGCCTTCACAGGCGCTCACCAACAGCAAATGGGACGGTTTGAGATTGCCAACGGCGGCACTCTTTTTCTGGACGAAATCGGGGAACTCCCCCTTGAATTGCAGTCCAAGCTTCTTCGGGTCCTTCAGGACGGAGAGTTTGAACGCCTGGGAGATCCCAAAACCTGCAAGGTAGATGTCAGGATCATTGCCGCAACCAACAGGGATCTTGAAAAAGAGATACAGGAGGGACGGTTCCGAAGCGATCTTTGGTACCGCCTCAATGTATTCCCCATCATTATTCCACCCCTTCGGGAACGAAAAAAAGACATCCCTAAACTGGTACACTGGTTTGTGAACAAGCATGCAAGAAAAATGGGCAAGCGGATCACCAAAATTTCAGAAGAAACATTAACCAGCCTTTCAAACCGCTATTGGGCCGGGAATATCCGGGAACTTGAGAATACCATTCAGCGCGCACTGATCATCAGCACCCATGACCGGCTTGAGCTGTTTGACGACCGGCCCTCCCCCCAGGCCGAAGCGGCACCATCCCCTCTGAAAACCCTGGAATCGGTAGAGCGAAAACATATACAAGCGGTTCTGGAGCAAACGAACGGAAGGATTTACGGTCCCAAAGGTGCGGCCGTTATCCTTGACCTGAACCCTTCCACGTTAAGATTTAGAATTAAAAAGTTAGGCATCCTGAAAAACATCAAATAGAAATCCAATCGCAATATATTTCATTTTTTTGGAATATATTACGGTTTTCCTTTTCCACCGCATCCACTCCAAGCCCTCTTGGCCGAAAAAATATTCAATCATATTAAGGTGATTGGAAAAATTTCAATTCGTCTGCCACCGCTGGCACATATCTTTCAAAAACAAGCTGCGTCTGGATTTTACGTCAACCCGAAATAACAATAAAGGAGCAGAACCGATTATGGAACTTGAACGGATTAAAACCATAGCCGTCATTGGCGCTGGCAATATGGGGCACCAGATATCCATGCTCTGTGCGATAAAGGGCTTTAAAACCGTATGCACGGATATCAGTCAGGAAATGCTGGACAAGGCGGATGCATTCGTAAATTCCTACCTTGACGGACGTGTTAAAAAAGAAAAACTCACCCGGGAACAGGCCGGTCAGGCAAGGGCCACCATACGGTTTACCACTGATCTCGAAGATGCGGTAAAGGATGCCGATTATGTCATTGAAGCAGCCGTCGAAGTGCTGGAAATCAAACGCAGACTGTTTGCGGACATAGACAGGATGGCGCCTCCCCATGCCATCCTGGCCACCAACAGCTCTGCCATTGTATCGTCAAAAATAGCCGGTGCCACCCACCGGCCAGACAAGATTATCAATCTTCATTTTTTTAACCCGGCCCTGGTTATGAAGCTGGTTGAAGTGGTCCAGGGCCCCCATGTTTCGGAACAGACATTGAAGACTTCCATGGCGTTGTGTGATGCATTGGGCAAAGTCTGTGTCCATGTGAAAAAGGAAGTCGAAGGCTTTCTGCTGAACCGGATTTTCCTGCGGATTTACAAAGAGGCACTCTGGATGTTGGATATGGAGGTTGCATCCAGCGAAGATATTGATAAGGCCTGTGTTTATGGCGCAGGACACCCGCTAGGCCCCTTTGCACTCATGGATCTTACCGGAATCGACCTGTATCACACCATGTCCATGGAAAAATTCAGAGAAACCGGAGAGGTTGCCGAACTGCCCTCTCCCAGTATCGTGGAACGGTATACCAAAGGGCATTATGGACAAAAAACCGGTAAGGGCTGGTATGACTATACCCAAAAATAAATAAAAAAAAGACCTGTTCTGCATGCTCTTTGGCACAGCAGACCGGAAAGAAGGAATGAGAGTATTTTTGCAAAAAACGAAACCCGGAATTCAAGGGTAAATAACAAGGAGAAAAGTATGGAAAACGTCGTGATCGTATCAGCTTGTAGAACAGCCATTGGCGACTTTGGCGGAACATTGCGTGATGTAAATATCACCGAACTGGGCAGAATCGTTATGACTGAAGCGGTGACCAGGGCTGGTATTGAAATGGGACTGGTGGATGACGTGCGCATGGGATGCAACCTGGAGCCGGCTGACGCCATGAATGTGGCACGGGTAAGCGCACTTCTGGCAGGCATCCCCGCCTCAACAACTGCTGTGACCATCAACCGGGTATGCATCTCCGGCATGGAGGCGGTCTTGTCCGGTATGGCCATGATCCAGGCCGGAATGTCCGAAGTGGTGCTTGCCGGCGGTGTGGAGCATATGTCAGGTGTCCCCTATACAATACCGGCCGCCCGCTGGGGGGCCAGGCTACAGGATAATTTACTCCAGGACGACCTGATCCACGGCCTTCACTGCGGCTCCTATTTTATGCCTCTGGGGGATGATGCCCCGGTGGATGTGACCCGGGCGCCGGCATCCCATATTCTGGGCAAACCCTATATCATGGGTCATACAGCTGAACTGGTCGCCCAAAAGTACGGAATTTCCCGTGAGGAAATGGATGAAGTATCCTTAAGGAGCCATAACAATGCCGAGCGCGCAACAAATCAAGGTGAGTTCAAGGAAGAGATCGTGCCTGTTGCAGTTCCACAGCGTAAAAAAGATCCCTTGATATTTGACAGGGATGAGCATTTCAGGCCCGGTATGAAAATGGCCGATCTTGCCAAGCTCAAACCTGCCTTTGTCCCGGGTGCCGGAAAGATAACCGCAGGCAATGCCAGCGGGATAAATGACGGGGCGTCCGCAATGATCATCATGACCGAGGGCAGAGCCAAAGCGCTGGGACTCACCCCCCTTGCAAGGATCAAAGCCATGGGCAAAGGCGGTTGTCATCCGGCCATAATGGGGGTTTCTCCTAAACCGGCCGTGGATGACCTCCAGCGCAAAAGCGGGCTTAAAGTCAGTGACTTTGAACTGGTTGAACTGAACGAGGCGTTTGCTGCCCAGTATATTGGATGCGAAAGGGAACTGGGGCTTAACCGGGAAATCACCAATGTTAACGGATCAGGCATCGGCCTTGGGCATCCGGTGGGATCAACCGGCTGCCGGATCATGGTAACCCTGATTCACGCTATGAAAAACCGGGGAAAAACCCTCGGACTCGCCACCCTGTGTGGCGGCGGAGGTGTTTCCATGGCCTGTGCCCTTGAAATGCTCTAAATCAGGATAGAATTCCTGAAATACTTTCTGTTGGTCAGCC
>MGTJ01000077.1:4619-12561 GCA_001799395.1 Desulfobacterales bacterium RIFOXYA12_FULL_46_15
CAACCACAGTGCGCTTGTTTATAAATTGCAATATATTGCAATAAAGCAGAATATTGCGGTGGCCCAATGGGCTCCCTTCCGTAACCCAACCAAGTCAACGTCTCATTTTTTGCTTTGATTTCAACCCATTAAGATCATTTCTTCCGTGCCTTATCGTTCTGGCACACATCTTTCAATACAGATCACTTTAGTAAAGCAAGGCCCTTGTACAGCGTTAAACTATTATATGAAACATATTATAAAGGAGAATTGCAGGTATGGCCCAGATGTTGGCAGATCGTAGGGATGTGGATTTCATTTTGCACGGCCAATTGAAAGTGGAACAGCTTTCAGCCCATAAGGCATTTGGCGATTTCAATAAAAAGACCATTGACCTGATTGTATCAGAGGCAAGAGCGCTATCTTTAAAAGAGCTTCTGCCTGCACACGGAATCGGAGACCGGGTCGGAGTCCGCTACCAGGACAACAACGTTTTCGTTCCTCCCGAATTCCACGGAATTTATGAAAAGCTTAGCAACGGGCAGTGGATTGCACCCAGTGATGATGCCCGGTGGGGCGGACAGGAACTGCCCCTGGTAGTGACACAAGCGGCGTACAATTATCTTTTTGCGGCCAATTATCCGGCTTGCGCCTATGCAACCCTGACCCACGGGGCCGGAAAGCTTGTGGAGGTTTTTGGGACAGATAAACAAAAAAACTTGTACCTGAAAAAAATGTATTCAGGGCAATGGAGCGGCACCATGCTGTTGACGGAACCTGAGGCCGGTTCCGATGTCGGTGCATTGACCACAATGGCTGAAAAAAATGAAGACGGCACCTATTCCCTTACCGGGAACAAAATATTTATCACCGCAGGTGAACACGACATGACGGAGAATATTATCCACCCGGTTCTGGCAAGGATAAAGGGGGCACCGGAAGGTGCCCGGGGCATTTCCCTGTTTCTGGTGCCAAAGTACCATGTCAATGCGGACGGCTCCTTAGGGGAGCGCAACGATATTTTCTGCATCGGGGTGGAAAAAAAAATGGGGATCCACGGGTCAGCCACCTGCTCCATGACCCTTGGGACGTCAGGCCAGTGTATCGGCACTCTCCTGGGCGAGGAAAACAAAGGTATGGCTGCCATGTTTGTCATGATGAACGAGGCAAGGCTGGGGGTGGGAATGCAGGGCTTTGGCTGTGCGTCCGCTTCTTACCTGAATGCATTGAATTACGCCAGGCTAAGGATCCAGGGGCGGTCTATCGTTGCAGACCCCAAAGAGACCAACGGGGTTTCCATCATTCAACATCCTGATGTCCGCCAGATGCTAATGACCATGAAAGTGTATACTGAAGGGATGAGAAGCCTTCTGTATTATACGGCATTTTTGGAAGACCTGGCGAAAATCAGTGATGCTCCGGAAGAAAAGGAACGGCTGCACGACATGATCGACATCCTGATCCCCATTGCCAAAGGCTACGTAACGGATCGCTCCTTTGACGTGTGTAACCTTGGTATTCAGGTTTTCGGCGGATATGGGTACACCTGTGAATTTCCCCAGGAGCAGCTCTTAAGGGATTGCAGAATCACCCAGATTTACGAAGGGACCAACGGGATTCAGGCCATGGATCTCCTGGGCAGGAAACTGTCCATGAAAAACGGCAAATTGTTTAAAGAGCTGATGTCCGAAATCAAAAGGGAAATTGGCGCAGCAGCATCCATCGTTTCCCTTCAGGCCTTGAGTGCGGAACTGGCCACGGCAATTGATATGCTGGATGAAGTTACTGGTTTTCTGTTCAAAAATGCCGTGGCCGATGCGTCAAAAGGCGCGGCTTATGCCCATGCAACATTGTACATGGAAGCCCTCGGAGATGTGATCATGGCGTGGATGCTGCTTTGGCGGGCCAGGGCAGCCAGCCAGGCTCTTGATGCAGGGGCCATAAAACAGGATATCCTGTTTTATGAGGGTCAGATCCAGGGTGTCCGTTTTTTTATCAAGCGGTTTCTGCCCGTCATCACTGGGAAGCTTTTCGCCATTAAAAATCTGGACAGTGCCCCTGTTATGATGAACGACAAATCATTTGGGGTTTAACTGATAATTTATAATCAAAAAGGATAAGACCATGCGGACCAAAGAACAATTCCACGACAATCTGGCCCAGATGAGGCCCAATGTATACATCGGCGGAGAAAAAGTCGGAAGGGACGACCCAAGGCTATTACCCGGAATAAGGGTCTATGATATGGTGCTGGACCTTGCCGGTGATCCTGAATGGAAAGGCGTTGCTACCGTGAAATCCCCTCTGGTTGACAAGGAGATCAACCGGTTCTGCCACCTGCCCCAGACCCCCCAGGACCTGATACAGAAACAAAAGCTGATCCGCCTGGGAGCCAGGCGTGCAGGCGGGTGTGTCCAACGGTGCATGGGGCTTGACGGTATTACGGCCCTTGCAGTGTGCACCAAGGAGATCGATATGGCAAAAGGGACGGACTATCATGAGCGGTTTCTCAAGTTCATGAGGTATTACCAGGAAAATGAACTTGCCGGGTGCTGCGCCCAGACTGACAGCAAGGGAGACCGCATGAAACGCCCCTTTCAGCAGAATGACCCAAACCAGTATGTTCATATCGTTGAACGCCGGAACGACGGGATCATGGTGTCTGGTTACAAAATGTCCATCACCACAGCGCCCTATGCAGAAGAAATGATCGTGATTCCGACACGGGCGCTCGGAAAAGAGGATGCCGACTATGCCGTTGCGTTTGCCATCCCGCCGGATACGGAAGGCATCAGCCTGGTTACCAGGCCGGTGTGGCACCGGGATTTTAAAGATGGTACCACCTCCCCGTTCTGCAAACTGGGAGTCTCCGACTCCCTGGTGATATTTGACAATGTTTTTATCCCCAATGACAGGGTGTTCATGTGCGGAGAATGGGATTTTGGCCGCCGTATTGCACTGTTGTTCGCTAATTCCCACCGGCACTCCTATTGCGGGTGCAAGCCAGCGATTTCAGATATCCTGTGCGGTGCCACCATCCTGGCCGCCGAGGCCAACAACATCATGAAAGCATCCCATATCAAGGAAAAACTTACGGAATTTGCAGGTGCATCCGCCCTTGCCTATGCAGCAGGAATTGCCGCGACCCTTTTCGGGAAGAAAACCGACAGCGGCGTCTTCTTTCCCAATCCGGTATACAGCAATGTGGGAAGGCGGCTGTCCGGCGAACTGGTCTACCATGAGTACAATATCCTGACAGAGGTTGCCGGAGGCATTGCCGTGACCATGCCCTTTCATGAGGATTTCAAAAAAGGGGACAATGTGGACCACCTCAACAAATTCATTTTGCGCAACCCACAGGTCCCTGCGGATGAATCCCTGAAAATCTGGAAATTTGTTGAAGAGCTGGGCACCTCTGCCATGAGTGCATGGTACAAGGTGGCTGGCGTTCACGGAGGAGGCTCACCGATCATGGAGACCATATCCCTTGGCCTGGACTATGATTTTGAAGATAAAAAAAATGTGGCTCGCTACCTTGCCGGTATCGATGAAACACTGGATGACAGCCGGATGCGGCAAGAGGAACCTGTCGCAGCGCTATCGCCTGATGCACAAAAGGAGGTAATGGTTGGACAACCCAATTGAACGCAATTTTTCTCTTAAAGGAAAAACCGCCCTGGTCACCGGCGCCAGCAGCGGGATTGGT
Organism: Desulfobacterales bacterium RIFOXYA12_FULL_46_15; assembly: GCA_001799395.1. GTDB lineage: Bacteria > Desulfobacterota > Desulfobacteria > Desulfobacterales > Desulfobacteraceae > Desulfobacula. The sequence goes on from MGTJ01000077.1 coordinate 8,305, forward strand.
GAAGCCATTGCCGAGTGTTATGCGGCAGCGGGCTCACGCCTTGTTATCTGCGGCAGACGTCTTGAAACCGTTGAAGAGGCAGCTAAAAGACTTCGCGAAACAGGGGCAGATGTCCTTGCCCTGGCTGCTAACATTGCCAATGATGAAGACCGGAAAAAACTGGTTGCAGAGGCCATGGCCTGGTCAGGGCGCATTGACATTCTTGTGAACAATGCAGGCGCGAATCCTGCCATGGGGGCACTGGAGAATCTTGAGGAAAAGGACCTTGATGTAGTGCTCAATGTAAATTTCAAGGGTATTCTCTTTCTTTCACAGGAAGTTTTCAGGGCATGGATGGGAAAGAACGGGGGCAACATCATCAATATATCTTCCATCGGCGGAAGCCGGTGCATGCATGGCATCAGCGGGTATTGTGCAGTCAAGGCCGGCCTGAATCATCTTGGCCGGTGCATGGCCGCAGAATGGGGTAAATACGGCATACGTGTAAATACCATTGCACCAGGCATCATCCGGACCAAATTTTCCAAGGCATTGTGGGAGAATCAACAAAGAAAGGAAAACATAAAACAGAATCCCATACCCAGGTTTGGGACCATCGAGGATACCATCGGCACTGCCCTGCTGCTGGCGTCAGACGCATCCGCATACATTACCGGACAAAATTTCGTAGTGGACGGCGGTTATTTGATTTCAGGCACGTTATAACTTTTTTTTTAAACCCTAACCATTAAAAGAGGAGATCTATGCTGAATCTTGTAAGTGTATTTGAACACAGTGCAAAGGAATTTCCCGACAAAAAAGCCATTGTTTTTCAGGAAAAGAGCTTTACCTTCTCCCAGACAGCCGCCATTGTCAACAAAGTGGCAAATGTCTTGAGGGCCAAAGGACTCAGGAAAGGAGACAGGGTGGCCCTCAGTTGCTTGAACCTGCCCTATTTCCCAATGGTCTATTATGGGATTTTAAAAATCGGCTGTGTCGCTGTGCCCCTGAACGTACTGCTCAAAGGCCGTGAAATCGCCTATCATCTGGTGGATTCCGGAGCCAAGGCTTATTTTTGTTTTGAGGGTACGCCGGAACTGCCAATGGCCCAAGAGGGGTATGCCGGTTTTCAAGAGGCTCCGGGCTGTGAGCTTTTTTACGTCATCACTTCGGATCCGGAAGCTGAATCTCCAGTAACTGCAGCCCAGACACTCGGACAGTTGATCGCCCGGGCATCGGTAATCTGTGATACAGAACAGACAGAACCGGAAGATACCGCGGTCATCCTTTATACCTCCGGTACAACCGGCTTTCCCAAGGGCGCGGAGCTGAGCCATTCCAGTATGACCATGAACGCCATCGGAACCCGCCATCTGCTCAATCTGACACCAGATGATACCCAGGCCCTGGTACTCCCACTCTTTCACTCTTTTGGCCAGACCTGCCAGATGAATGCTGGATTCTCTGCCGGTAATACGCTGGTGCTGATCCCCAGGTTCATGCCGGAAGCAGTGCTGGCAGCAATCCAGGATGAAGGGGCAACCATTTTTTCAGGTGTGCCCACCATGTACTGGGCCCTGCTCAATTACGAGGATAAACAGGGCCGGTTTGATTTTGACAAGATTGCTAAGACCCTTCGGGCCTGCGTGTCCGGCGCATCGTCTCTGCCTGTGGAAATCATAAAAGGGATTGATGCAAAATATAAAATCCCCATACTGGAGGGCTACGGCCTGTCTGAGACATGTCCCGTTGCTGCCTTCAACCATCCTGAAAAAGAACGTAAACCCGGTTCTGTCGGAACCCCTATCTGGGGGGTGGAAGTCGAAATTTTCGATAAAGACAACATGGTAGTGCCCACGGGTGAAGTTGGTGAAATCGTCATCAGGGGCCACAATGTTATGAAGGGGTATTACAACAAACCTGAAGCCTCGGCCAAGGCCTTTGACGGCACCTCGTGGTTTCATACCGGAGACCTGGGGAAAAAGGACGAAGACGGATACATCTACATCGTGGATCGGTTGAAAGACATGATCATCAGAGGCGGATTCAATGTTTATCCCAGAGAAATCGAAGAAGTCCTGCTCACCCATGAAGCCATTTCCATGGCGTCTGTTATAGGGGTCCCTCATAACAGCCATGGGGAGGAAATTAAGGCGTTTGTCATTCTTAAGGACGGAGCAACCGTAACGGAAAATGAGCTTGTAAACTGGTCAAAAGGGAAAATGGCGGCATATAAATACCCAAGGATAATTGAAATTCGTAAGACCCTGCCCATGACTGCCACTGGAAAAATTCTAAAAAAAGACCTCAGAAAATAGAGCCATTCAACGTAGTGATACTAATGGATAAAACACAGAAAGGAGAGAATGATGAAGGAGAGAACGATGGCAGTGCAAAGAGAAGACGGCGCAGTTCAACCCGGGCTGAAATGGGGCATGTTTACAAGTCGGATTCCAGGTATCCATGTTGATTTTTCATTACCTGAAATCATCCAGGGAGGGTTGCTCAGTACAGCAACCGGCGGTGTTGTGGCAGCGCTGACAATGAAATTTTTCCAGGTGCCTTTTGAAGTCGCCTGGGCGGTAGTTCTGATCCAGTTGTTCTGGCTGTGGCTCATTCCGACGGTTATATGCGGGGAACCCTATGCGCCCGGATGGATTACCCCGGCGCTTCCGCTGGTAATGTCATTTCTGGGGAAATTTGAAGCCGGAGTGCCTGCGATTCAGGCCATGACGGCCGTAACGGTCTGTCTATGTGCAATCTTTTTGTTTTTCTCCATCTCCGGACTTGGCAGCCGCTTTTTCCAATGGGTGCCGGTGGAACTTCGAGCGGCCATTATATTCGGAGGAGCAATCGCGGCATTTAATGCGGAGTTCGGGCGTTTGTCCCAGATGCCCGTCACGTTGCCGATTGTCTGGGCCGTAGTCTTTTTGCTGATGTTTTCCATATGGTTTACCAAGGCGAGACAGCAAAACAAACTGTTGAATCTTGTTGGATCCATGGCCCTTCTGATCGGTTTCCTGGTGGCTGCCGTGGTCGGTCCGTTGAGCGGTGAATTGACTTTTGATATAAAAATGGGATTTCAACTTCCCCAGATTGCCGATTATATCAAAGCGGTATCCCCCTTTACCATTGGCTGGCCGGAGTTATCACTTTATCTGAAAGCATTCCCGCTGGCGCTGATGATATATATTTTTGTTTTTGGTGATCTGATATTGGCTGACACCTTACTGGAAGAAGCCGGTAAGGTGCGGACCGATGAAACCATAGAAAGGGATAACACAAAAAGCCATATCATACTTTTCATACGGAATATGGGCCACCTTCTTACCGCGGGTCCCTTTATCCCGCTGCATGGTCCTATCTGGACAGGGGTTCATGTTTTCTTAACCGAACGGTACAAATCCGGCAGGAAGAACCTGGACTCTATTTTTTCAGGCACCATTAACTGGTACTGGCCCTCCTTTTTCCTCATTTTCCTGGTACCGGTGGTGACGTTCATGAAACCACTTCTTGCTGTTGCCCTTTCTATTACTCTGATACTTACCGGTTTTGCCTGTGCCTATATTGCGATTTCAATGGTGCGAACACCTGCAGCTCAAGGGTATGCTTTTTTTGTCGGCATGATCATTGCCAAATTCGGACCGGCCTGGGGGATAGGGGTTGGCGTTGGAATGTATCTCCTGCTTCTGGTTCAGAGAATTCCCGGAGTTTTGTCACAGCCTAAGCCTTAATAGAAGCTGTTATGTATAACAGATGAAGGATTAGTAACCGTGATGAGGTACGAAGCTCGGTTACTAATCCATGGTTCAAGAAGCCGCGGATCAATAGGGGGAATGGTTAGCGATTTACTGGATGTGTTAAAGACCAGATGTGATGGATAGTTTAAAAGCTTGCCTTTCTTCTGATGGAAAAACCAAAAATCAGGCCGTTTTCAGCCATTGAAACACAGGTGGCAAATTAAAATACCGGTAATTGGGCGCAGGGGTACTGGAATATTCCTGGTGACAGTTGCCGGCCAGGCTGTTTGTAAGGTTGATCAATACCGGACAATCAGTTTTGAGCAGTTATTAGGGCTTACCCCGTGCTTCAGGCTTTACAAAGCGAAGAAATATCAAGTCATGCCCGCAATGACTGCATTTAATGCCGTGCATTTCAGGTTTCGGGATTTCCAGTATATTTTCTTCCCTTGTAAAGATGAATCATGCCCTGGACATATATTTTCTTGTTTCCGTGTTGACTTTGACCATTTCCCCGGTTTCAAGATATTCCGGGATC
>MGTJ01000078.1 GCA_001799395.1 Desulfobacterales bacterium RIFOXYA12_FULL_46_15
ATCATGGATAAGAAAAAATATGGTGTATATATATGCACAGGCTGTGGAATCGGTGATACCCTCGACATGGAAGCGCTGGTGGCTATTCCGGATGATGAAGGGGTAAATTGCACAACTCATCCTTTTTTTTGCAGCAAAGAGGGCGTTGACCTTATCAAGAAAGATATTGAGGCTGGAAAAGTGAACTGCATGGTTATCGGTGCTTGTTCCAGACGCGTCAATTTCGATATTTTCCGGTTTGACGACTGCATTGTTGAAAGAGTAAATTTGAGGGAAGGTGTGGCATGGCCCCATTCAAGAGAGACCTATCCCATGCTCACCGAAGATCAGAAAGATGATGAAGAACATTTCGATCCGGTTCAGATGAAGGCTGAAGATTATATCCGTATGGGTATGATCCGGCTGGAAAAGGTTAAATTGCCGGAACCCTACAAGACAGCATCCTTTTCAAAAAAGATTCTTGTGCTGGGGGGTGGCGTAACCGGTATGGCTGCTGCGCTTGACGCTGCCAAAGCCGGCTATGAAGTTACTATAGTTGAAAAAACCGGTACACTTGGGGGATATGCCGCCACTATGCGTAGCCAGATGCCGGTTGCAGAACCATTTGAATCCCTAAGGGCACCTGTTGCAAAAGATCTTATTTCTGAAGTGGGAAGCTTTTCAAAGATCACTGTCAAAACTTCAACTGAGGTTGCCCGTATTGCAGGACAACCCGGTGAATTTACAGTGACCTTTAAAAAACCGGGAGAAAAAATCCCCTTTGATGTTCCCTTCCCTCTGCCCGAAGAAATGAAATTTGATGAAAAAGGCAAAGAGCTTGATGCTGCTTCACAGCATGCTAAATATCTGGAATATAATGAAGGCAGAGTTGATATCCTCACTCTTGACCCGGATGGAGAACTTTATGGCGCAGTTGTACTGGCTGCCGGATGGCGACCTGACAAGATCGAAGGAGAAGCTTTTGCCCATCTCGGAATTGATCTTGCCGATGTCATAACCAATGATGAATTTGAAAAAATAGCAGCCAAGGGAAAAATCGTCAGGCCCTCTGACGGCAAAGAAGCTAAAAATGTTGTTTTTATTCAGTCGCCAGGCAAGGATGAAGACGATGCCGACTTCGAGTATGCAGGCTCCGTAACCAGCCAGGTTGCCCTGAAACAGGCAAAGTACGTCAGGGAAGACTATGCGGACGGCAAAGCATATATCATTTATCAGCATATGAGGACTCCGGGGCTCCAGGAATATTTCTATAAAAGCATGCAGCAGGACGACGGCATTTTTATGACAAAGGGGGCCGTTACTTCAGTTGTTCAACAGGGGAACGGACTTGCCGTCAACGCAGTGAACACACTCCTGGGTGAAAATCTTGCAATCAAAGCGGATCTTGTTGTTCTTGCCTGTGGCATGGTACCCGTGACCAAAGATAATCCTGTCATCAATCTTGCCTATCGGCAGGGTCCGGCTTTCAGAGACAATGGCATTTTCGGCCAGTATGCCGACTCCAATTATATCTGTTTCCCTTATGAAACCCAGAGAACAGGTGTATATGCAGCTGGTGCTATCCGGAGGGCCATGACCATTGAAGAGTCCATGGAAGATGCGACCGGTGCAGCTCTCAAAGCTATCCAGTGTATTGAAAGTGCCAACAGGGGTATGGCGGTTCATCCCAGGTCAGGTGATATGACATATCCGGATTTCTTTTTCCAGAGATGTACCCAGTGCAAACGCTGTACGGTTGAATGCCCCTTTGGTGCCCTTGACGATGATGAAAAAGGTACACCCAAAGCCAACCCGACCCGTTGCAGAAGATGCGGTACCTGCATGGGTGCTTGTCCGGAGAGAATCATTTCTTTTGCAGACTATACGATTGACTCCATCGGTTCCCAGGTCAAGGCCGTTAAAGTCCCGTCAGAAGATGATTACAGCGAGCCTCCTTTCAGATTTCTGGCTCTTATCTGTGAAAATGACGCCTTCCCAGCCCTTGACATGGCAGGTCTGAATAAAATGGATTATTCACCCAATGTCCGGTTTATACCCGTTCGATGCCTTGGATCCGTCAACACTATCTGGATCAAGGATGCTTTGGCACAAGGGATGGATGGCGTTATTCTAATCGGTTGCAAGCACGGTGACGATTATCAGTGCCATTTTGTAAAGGGATCCGAACTTGCCGAAGTCCGTGTGAAGAAAATCGGTGACGCACTTGCAAGTCTTTCTCTTGAAGAAGAACGTGTGGCCTTTGCAGAAGTTGCCATTGATGAATATGACAAACTTCCTGGAATAATAAATGCCTTTGTAAAAAAAGTTGAAGACCTTGGTCCAAACCCGTTCAAAGGCTTCTAATAATGACTATTTCTCAAAATAGTTAGGAGGTATCATAATATGACTGAAAAATATCTTGCTCAACCTGATCTGGGTTTTATTGCCCAGGTAAGAGGTCTTGGCGGAGAAACACTGAAAAAATGCTATCAGTGCGCCACTTGCTCGGTTGCATGTCCTATTGCCCCGGAAAACAGTCCTTTCCCAAGAAAAGAAATGATTGCCGCTTCCTGGGGTCTTAAAGACAAACTCATCAAAAATGCGGACATATGGTTATGCCATCAATGTGGTGATTGTACGGATCTGTGCCCGCGTGGGGCTGCTCCAGGGGACGTTCTATCAGCAGTCAGATCGGCGGCCATAACGGAATATGCCAGACCGAAAGCCCTTGCCATGGCAGTAAATGATCCTAAGAAACTGCCGTTTCTCATTGGAATTCCAGCTCTCTGGTTTGCAATACTGGCCTTTATTACAGTAAACGCTAAAGAACCCATGACAAAAATATTTAATATTTTTGGTATTGGATGGTCCCATGCCCATGAAGGGGCAGAACATATTATTGCCCAGGCTGATTTTTTCTCAACCTGGTTTGTTGACTTGACCTTTGTACCGACTGCAACTGCTGCCGCCATAATTTTTATTCTCAGCCTTAAAAGTTTTTTAACGGATATTCATGAGAATGCAGTCCTGGAAGGAAAAACCGATAAGACATCATTGGATTACAAAGCTCTTTTTCAGGCACTCATCAAAATCATTCCGATTGTTCTTAAACATGATAAATTTAATGAATGCGAATCTAACAAAGATAGAGCAACACCTCATATGATGGTTCTTTATTCATTTATCGGTCTATTTATTGTCACCAGTATCGGATTTATCCTTCTGTATATTGCCCAGATGCCAGGGCCCTATTCACAGCTAAGCCCAATGAAATGGCTGGCTAATATTTCAGGCGTGGCCCTTGTTATCGGCTCAGGTTTAATGATCAAAAACAGATTGGATAAAAAAGAAGAGCAAAAAACATATTACAAAGACTGGTTCATTCTAGGTGTTGTTTTTTCTCTTGGCTTGACCGGTATGCTCACTGAAATGGCCCGGCTTGCTCATATGACCTATGTTTCATATTTCTTTTACTATTTACATCTGATTGCCATTTTCAACCTGTTTGCATTTCTGCCATTCTCAAAAATGGCTCATCTTGTTTACAGGCTAACTGCCATGGCTTATGCTGAATATGGCAACAGGAAATAATTTTAAATTATAATATAACCTTACCAATGGGGGGTGTGATTTTTTTGTCACACCCCCCATTTTTTTCCTTGCATTTTTTAAAATGAAGTAATAATCCTCTATGACAAAGACCCAATGTTGGATGGGGTTGCTCTGTTTGAAAGTGTTTTCCAGGGCAAATTTTTCATAAGTATGTTGTATCAATACTAAGTAAGGAGGGAAAATTTTGGTGCAAGGAAAAATTAAATGGTTTAATTCAAAAAAAGGCTTTGGTTTTATTGAGCAAGAAACTGGAGAAGATGTGTTTGTACATTATTCGGCTATTGAAATGTCTGGTTTCAAAACACTTTCAGAAGGAGAACAAGTAGAATTTGAAATAGAAGAAAACGTCAAAGGGCTTTCAGCTAAAAAAGTCATAAAAGTTTAAAACCCCCCGGCCAGGGCAGTCTCTTTCCTGCCCTGGCCCTCTTAAAACTCCCTTCAGTATGAATTCAATTCTCAAAATGATAGTGTGGGGCTCTGCCTTCATCTTTTTATTCAGGTATCAACTTTGGATCTATTTTGAATAGATATAATCCAGTATTTATAAATAGGATTTATAAAAACTTAATTTTTTATTGATAATTTTTAAATTTAATATAATATGGTTTTTTATTAACTTACCATTATTACAAGGAGATAGACTAATTTGAACAGGATTGCCGTATTAGCGGGAGATGGAATCGGACCTGAAGTCATGAAAGAGGCGATTAAAGTTTTAAAAAAATCAGCAACACTTTTTGATTTCAATTTTAAATATGAAATTGCAGACGTCGGTGGAGCTGCCATTGATAGTCAGGGAACAGCTTTACCGGATTCTACCCTGGCTCTTTGCGAACAAAGTGATGCTATTTTATTTGGTTCGGTAGGAGGTCCCAAATGGGAACACCTTCCCCCTGAAAAACAACCGGAAAGAGGCGCTTTACTGCCATTGAGAAAGCATTTTGACCTTTACTGCAATTTAAGGCCTGCAAAAGTTTTCCCAACACTTGTATCAGCGTCACCCTTGAAACCTGAAATAGTAAAACAGGGTTTCGATATCCTTTGTATCAGGGAATTGACTGGCGGAATCTATTTTGGCCAACCCAAAGGCAGAGAAGGAACCGGACCCACAGAAAAGGCTTATGACACCATGGTGTATTCACGGTATGAAATCGAAAGAATTGCCAGAATGGCATTTGAAGCAGCCCGAAAGAGAAGACGCCTTGTCACATCTGTGGATAAAGCCAATGTCCTTTTTTCCATGGTTTTGTGGAGGGAGACCGTCATGGAAATTGCGAAAGAATTTCCGGACGTCACCTTAAACCATATATATGTGGATAATGCCACCATGCAGCTTGTTAGAAATCCACACCAGTTTGATGTTCTTCTTTGTGAGAATATGTTCGGAGATATTATCTCAGATGAATGCGCCATGATTACCGGCTCAATGGGCCTTCTGGCATCTGCAAGCCTGAATGAAAAAAAATTCGGCCTTTACGAACCCGCCGGGGGGTCTGCCCCGGATATTGCAGGAAAAGGAATTGCAAACCCCATTGCCCAGATTCTATCCGGTGCCATGATGCTGAAATATACTTTTAACCTGCCAAAAGCAGCCGATGCTATTGAAAAAGCCATTTCAAATGTACTTGAAAAAGGAATTTTCACAGCCGACCTGACAGATGATATAGCCCTTGCAGTCAATACAGAAACCATGGGGGATGCCATTGTATCAGAGCTTGAAAAAACACTGAATTAAAGATGTTTTGTTTTAAATACAGAAAGGGTGACCAGTAGCACACTGATCACCCTTTCTTTTATTGTGGCGGGAGTGACGAGACTCGAACTCGCGACCTCTTGCGTGACAGGCAAGCGTTCTAACCAACTGAACTACACCCCCGTAATCCGCTTTTTCTGGTGGGCGATGCAGGGCTCGAACCTGCGACTTCAACCTTGTAAGGGTTGCACTCTACCAACTGAGTTAATCGCCCCAAAAACAGATGGACTTATAGCAATTCTAAAAATTAGTGTCAAGCAAAAACAACCATTAAAATTCGGTATCCTTAAGTATTTGCCTGAATGAAAAAAATTTTCCGTAATCCCTATCGCTTGCTTGCAAGCATATGGAATAAATGCTATCTTTATATTAACAATTTTGCAGCAATTCAATTTTTCACCTTAAAAACTTGAATCTGTGTATTACCTGAAGTTTCCCGAATTTTGATATGGGAAGCAGTCGACAAATCGTTCGTTCATTTTGTGAATATCTGCATTTCTTCAAAGAGGAGCCGAACATGGAACCTGTAAAAGGACATCTTGAAATCATGGACAAGGGGTTTGGATTTCTAAGAAATATTGAAGAGAACTTTCTTCCCAGACCTGAAAACCCGTATGTACCCAACAGTCTGATACGCAGGCTTGATTTAAGAGAAGGCAGCTTCATTGAAGGCTTTGGGGAACAGAAGGACCCTAATAATCCGAATCTTGCCTTAATCAGGGTGGAAACAATCAACTCCCTGCCCTTTGATGAATTTAATAAGATTCCCTTATTGCAGGATCAGACCAGCATCAACCCTTTTGAGCGTTATGTTCTGACTCAGAATGAAGCAGATATGACAGGTTTGGCCCTTGATATGATAGTACCCATTGGGATGGGACAACGGGGTCTTATTATTTCACCTCCAAAATCAGGTAAAACAACCATCCTGAAACATATGGCCAACTCCATCGTATTAAATCATCCGGATTCAAAAGTTTTTATTCTCTTAGTTGATGAAAGACCTGAAGAGGTAACCGATTTTCAGCGGGGGGTTATCAATGCCCATATCCTTTATTCTTCGGCTGATCAACTGACCGGTCAGCATATGCGGATGACCCGGCTTGCCATGCATACAGCCATCCGTTGCGCTGAAATAGGTCAGGACGCTGTTGTGTTTATAGATTCACTGACCCGCATGACAAGAGCTTTTAATGCAAATACTGAAAGCTATGGGAAAACCATGAGCGGAGGTCTTGGCAGCAATGCCATGGAATTTCCGAGAAAAATCTTCGGTGCGGCGAGAAAGCTTGAAAATGGCGGGTCACTGACCATTATTGCCACAATTCTAGTCGAGACCGGCAGCCGTATGGACGATATAATCTTTCAGGAGTTCAAAGGGACAGGAAATATGGATCTGTTTCTTTCCCGGGAGTGTGCGGAACATAGAATCTGGCCTGCTATTAACATTAATAAATCCGGTACACGAAAAGAAGACCTTCTGATGAGCAAAGAAGAACTTGAAAAGATTATTGAACTTCGAAGAGCCCTTGCCACAAAAAATGAAAAAGATGCAATGGTAGAATTCATTTCCAGCATTCAGTAAAAATCATCATAACAAGGCAAATTTCAAAACCTCGGACATGTCCTCTGCATAAAGGATTTCCATCTGCTTTTGAATTGATTTGGGAATCTCCCTGATATCCTTTTTATTCTCGTTAGAAACAATGACCTTATGAATGCCATTGGCATGGGCGGCCAGCAATTTTTCCTTTAATCCGCCTACGGGCAGGACCCTGCCGCGCAAGGTAATCTCACCTGTCATTGCAATTTTTCTTGAAACCGGCTTCCCGGTCAAAACCGATACCACTGCGGCACACATGGAAATACCTGCAGATGGTCCGTCTTTAGGGATTGCCCCTTCAGGCACATGGACATGGATATCCAGGGTTTTATAGAAATTTTCCTTTATATTCAGTTCTTTACTACGAGATCTCACGTAACTTACGGCAGCCTGGCAAGATTCTTTCATGACATCACCGAGCTTTCCGGTAACAAGAACATTTCCCTTGCCCGGCATGGTGACGGCTTCAATGGTTAGAAGCTCTCCCCCGGCCTGGGTCCAGGCAAGGCCGGTAACAATCCCTACCCTGTCTTCTTTTTCCCTTGCACTGTCTCTGAACTTGGGCTGGCCCAAATATTTAGCAACCGAGCCTGCTGAAATATTATGTTTTTTCCTTAAATCCGTCTGAACAATTTCTTTTGCAATCTTCCTTAAAATGGACGAGATCTCCCTTTCCAGATTTCTGACGCCTGCTTCTTTTGTATAATTTTTGATAACAGTATGAACCGCGTTTTTTGTAAATACAACATCATTTTCCGAAAGACCGTTTTCCCTTAATTGTTTGGGTATCAGATACCCTTCTGCAATCTTTTCCTTTTCGTACTCTGTATAACCGGGAATATGGATCACTTCCATCCTGTCTCTCAAAGGTGCGGGGATATCATACAGGGTATTGGCCGTAGTGATGAAAAGGATCTCTGATAAATCATAATCCACTTCAAGATAGTGATCATTAAAATTTTTATTCTGTTCCGGATCAAGAGCTTCGAGCAGGGCCGAGGAAGGGTCCCCCCTGAAATCAGCCGTCATCTTATCGATTTCATCCAGACAAAAGACCGGATTGTTGTATCCCGTTTTTTTCAGCGTTTGAATGATCTTTCCAGGCAAGGCGCCTACATAGGTTCGCCTGTGTCCTCTGATTTCAGCCTCATCTCTCACACCGCCCAGCGAAACCCTGGCAAAGGATCTCCCTGTAGCAGTCGCCACTGATTTTGCAAGAGATGTTTTCCCTACGCCCGGAGGCCCAACCAGACACAGAATGGGTCCTTTTATTTTTTTTACAAGGATCTGGACGGCCAGATACTCTAATATTCTCTCTTTTGGTTTTTCAAGTCCATAATGATCTCTATCCAGAATCTGCTGTGCATTTTTCAAATCAGTCTTTGATCGGCTTTTTCTAAACCATGGCAGGGAGATCAAACAATCGATATAATTTCTGACAACAGTAGCTTCAGAAGACATAGGAGACATCATCTTGAGTTTCTCAAGTTCCCTTCTCACAACAGATGCCGCCTCTTTGGACATTCTTTTTTTCTTTATACGGTTTTCTATATCCTGAAATTCGCCGGATTCGGAATCTTCCCCCATTTCTTTTTTAATGGCGCGCATCTGCTCATTGAGATAATGCTTTTTCTGAAGTTTATCCATCTGCTCTTTGACCCGCCCCTTTATTTTCTGGGACATGGCAAAAACTTCTGTTTCCTTTTGAATAAGCTTCAGCAGGAGCAGAAATCGATCTTCAATATTGCCGCATTCAAGCAATTGCTGCTTGTCCGTCAATTTAAACGGCATCTGGGAGGCAATTGTATCCGCGTACCTGGATTCATTGACAGCAAGCATATCAAGGTTCTTGAAAAAACTTTTTGATACGGTTCCGGACAACTGGGCGTAATGTACAAATGCCTCTGTTACAGTTCGAATGGCAGCCTCTCTTGCCTTTTCAGGCATGAGTTCTTCAAGAACCTGAATATACTCTACAGTGAGATACCCTTCCTCGTCCACAAGTTTTACAATTTTACCCCTTTGCTGCCCTTCAACCAGAGCCTTGACGGTTCCATCCGGCAATCTCAAAAGCTGGGTAATCCTGGCTTCCGTACCCACTTGAAAAATATCGGTGATATTAGGTTTTACAGTTTCAGGATCTTTCTGAGTCGTTAAAAAAATTTTTTTCTCTGCTGCCATTGCCTCGGATAAAGCTTTTATGGATTTATCCCGGCCAACAAATACAGATGTTGTTATAAAGGGAAACAACACCATATCCCTCAAGGGAACCAGGGGTAGCTGTTTTTTTATGCTGTCTGTATCATCCGTATGAAAAAACTTAGATATATTGATCATTAATTATTAATACTCGCTAAATTTCAGGCTTGTTTCTTCGGCTGTTCATAAAGCAGAATCGGATCTTCTTTTCTGAGTACGACTTCTTCGCCCACAACGCATTCCCTGACATTCTCTTTTGAAGGGATTTCATACATGATATCCAGCATGGTGTCTTCCATGATCGCACGAAGCCCTCTTGCGCCGGATTTTCTTTTTACGGCTTCTTTGGCCATGGCCACAAGAGCTTCGTCTGTAAACTGGAGATCCACACCTTCAATCTTGAATAATTCCTGATATTGTTTGACAAGGGCATTCTTTGGTTCTGTCAGAATTTTCACCAGGGATTTTTCGGTAAGCTCGCCAATGGATGTAATAATGGGAAGACGCCCCAAAAATTCAGGAATAAGACCGAATTTGATTAAGTCTTCAGGTTTTAGCTGTTCAAAAAGCTGACCGATATTCTTTTCTTCCCTACCCGTCACTTTTGCCCCAAATCCCATTATTTTCTTTGATATTCTTCTTTCAATCAGCTTTTCAAGCCCTGTAAATGTTCCTCCACAGATGAAAAGAATATTGGAAGTATCCACTTTGACATAATCCTGCTGAGGATGCTTTCTGCCGCCTTTAGGGGGAATGCTCGCAACAGTACCCTCAATAATTTTTAAAAGTGCCTGTTGAACTCCTTCTCCGGAGACATCGCGTGTAATGGAGGGATTATCACCCTTTTTCGAAATTTTATCTATTTCATCAATATAAATAATTCCCTTCTGGGCCTTCTCAATATCATAATCCGCATTCTGAACAAGCGAAAGAACTATATTTTCAACATCTTCTCCGACATAGCCGGCTTCGGTCAAAGCCGTGGCATCAGCAATGGCAAAGGGAACATCCAGAAATCTTGCCAATGTCTGGGCAAGTAATGTCTTTCCACAGCCGGTCGGACCTATGATAAGGATATTGCTTTTCTGTATTTCAACTCCGTCATTTTTCTTTTCAACAGCGGAGCTCAAGCGTTTATAATGATTATAGACAGCAACGGAAAGCACTTTTTTAGCCTGATCCTGCTCAATGACATAGGAATCCAGCAACTCCTTGATCTGCTTGGGAGTCAATATATCCTTGATGCCATGACCGTTAACTTTCTTTTCTTTTTCCTCATCTTCTATAATTTCGCCGCATAATTTTATGCATTCATTACAGATATATACGCTTGGACCGGCGATCAGTTTTTTTACCTCTTTTTGATTCTTACCGCAAAAAGAACAAAAAAAGTGATCATTGCCTTCATTCTTACGAGCCATAATTAAGCTACTCCTTTGAAGAATCCTCTGTTTCGCTTTCAAGATCGCTTCTATCAGCCACTACTTTATCCACAATTCCGTATTCCACCGATTCTTTGGCTGACATGAAAAAATCTCTTTCCGTATCTTCAGATATCTTTTTAATATCCCGGCCTGTGTGATGGGATAAAATCTCATTCAGGGTATCTCTTGTTCTCAAAATCTCATTGGCCTGGATCTTAATATCACTTGCCTGCCCCTGAGCACCTCCCAGAGGTTGATGAATCATGATACGTGAATTGGGAAGTGCGATCCTTTTGCCTTTTGTTCCGGCTGCCAGTAAAAGTGCACCCATGCTGGCGGCCTGTCCGATACAGACGGTTGCCACATCAGGCTTGATATATTGCATGGTGTCATAGATGGCAAGCCCTGCCGTAACCACTCCACCCGGAGAATTTATATAAAAACTGATATCCTTTTCAGGGTCTTCGGATTCCAGGAATAAAAGCTGGGCAACAATAAGATTTGCTATTTCGCTATCAATGGCAGATCCGACAAAAACGATCCTATCCTTTAATAGACGTGAATAAATATCATAAGCACGCTCCCCCCTGTTGCTCTGTTCAACAACCATTGGAATTAGAGGCACAATTCAACTCCTTTTTTTATGTTCCTATTCTGATTTATTAGAACAAATATTTGTTCTATTTTTCTGATGTTTCATCGGTTTCAGCTTTTATATCAACAGCACCCGGTTCAACATCAGTCAAACTTCCTTTTTCAATTATAATATCAACAACCTTTTTTTCAAGCTGAGTATGTTTATAATATCCCAGTTGTGTCTGATCCCTGTTGAAATAATTTTTTACAGCTTCAACAGGCGCATTCATTCCAACGGCCATTTCCTGAAAACTTTTTTCAAGCTCTTCATCCGTCAATTCAAGCTTAGCCTGGGTAATGATCTTGTCCAGGATAATATGTCTTCTTGCCTGTTTTTCCGCCACATCCCGGTACTGGGTCCTGATAATATCGCTGCTCAAACCGGCTTCTTCCAGGCTGGTATTATTGGCAGCATAAGCCTGCTCCGCTTCCATGATAATACCATTGAGTTCTCCTTCGATCATTGCATCAGGGACTTCGAACTGAGTCTTTTCCAGCAGGTTTTGGAATATCTGTTCAGAAAGTTCATGCTTAACCCTCTGCGCATATCCTTTTTCAAGGTTCTGCCGGATAGATGCCCTAACCTCGTCAAGGGTTTCAAATTTCCCCAGCCCTTTAATCAAATCATCATTAAATTCCGGCAGTATTTCTTCCTGAATTTCTTTTAATTTAACTTTATAAGTGATGGTTTTGCCTTTCAGATCTTCCATATAATAATCTTCTGCGTAAGGCACCTCGATTTCAAAATCCTGAACCGGAATTGAACCTGTCAGCTTATCTGAAAACTCTTTGGGCATAATACCCCGGCCAATCCCCATGAGATAATTTTCAATCTTGGGTGTTTTATCAAAAGGCACACCATTTAAAAATCCTTCATAATCAATCAAAACAAAGTCAGTGTCTTTTACCGGGCGGGGTTCTTTAACCGTTTCCTTTTTTGCCATAGTCTTCTGGATCATGAAAATCTGGCTTTCTATCTCAGCGTCGGAGATTTCATATTTGTTTTTTTTCAGAGAAAGCCCTTCGAAATCAATGTCATCCAGTTCAGGTTTTATCTCAACCGTAATATCAAAGGCATATGCTTTTTCAGGATCTAATTCAGGGGGATCCAATTGAGGACCGCCGACGATATCCAGATTGTGCTCTTTTACAGCATCAAGAAATGCTTCCTGAATCAACCGGGGCGCCACATCTGCATGAACATCTTTTGAGAATCTGTTCTCAAGAACTTTCCTCGGAATTTTCCCTTTTCTGAATCCTTTTACATCTGCTTTTTTCTTCAACTCGTTATATGCTTTGTCAAGTTCTTTTGTAACGGCCTCTTTGGGGATTTCAAAAGAAAGCACTTTTTTCACACTGCTTTTGTCTTCAATTTTTATCTGCATGTCACCGTCCTGTAATAAATCCTTTTCAA
>MGTJ01000079.1 GCA_001799395.1 Desulfobacterales bacterium RIFOXYA12_FULL_46_15
CTGAATTCAGGCATTTGGCTGGTAACAGAAACAAAACTCTCACCATTTTATTTTCTAAATATATAATCATCCTTGTAAAGCAAGAAACAATATTAATTTCTAACCGAGGAGGATGATTATGTCAGAAATTCAAGACATCCATGGTGCCATATTGGCTATCATGGAATCTATGAGACTGCAGGGAACGTCGCTGGACAGGCTCAAGAATTATAAAAATGCATACAATGTATTTGAACGTTATTTGTCGGATCAGAGCATTGCCAGGATTGATGAGAATATTTGTCTGGAATACGTGTACACCAAGACCGGTCAGCGTTTTGAGCGCTTTGAGTGTGTCACATCAAATGCCAGGGTCGATTACCGTATGCGGCCATTGCTTCTATTGCTGCGTTATCTTCAAGATGGACAATTTCACTCTGATGTTCGGAAGACGAAACCGTCATTTGTCTGCCCGGCATGTTTCAAGTCAGAATATGAAGTCTTCTGTGAAGAGCTGGTTTATCGTGGATACAGCAAAGCAACGATAGAATCAAGTACCCGAAAAGTGCAGTTTTTAATGATGTTCATGGCAACGCAAGGGGTTACATCATCATCGGATATTACCATCCGGCATGTTGAGAATTATTTAAAAACTATTGAAAACAAATCTGCTAAGTATGTTGGTGTTTTCTTGTACGTCTTCAGAAATTTTTTCTCGTTTCTATATGAACGAGGATATGTTGTAGATGATTTGGCACTCAAGCTTCCAAAAGTACGCACTCCCCGCAATGCTTCAATCCCATATGTTTGGTCAAAAGATGATATCAAAAAGCTGCTCTGTGCGATAGACCGTGCCGATCCTAAAGGTAAGCGAGATTACTCAATCCTTCTGATTGCTATCCGGTTAGGCCTCAGGATTGGGGACATCAGGAGCCTTAAGAAATCGTCGATAGATTGGAACCGGAAAACAATAAATCTGAAAATTACTAAAACCGGTCAGCCGATTGAATTGCCGTTATTAAAGGATATCGGCTGGGCCATCATCGATTATCTGCAAAATGGTCGTCCCGCCACAAACAGCGAATGCCTGTTTGTGAGGCACAGAGCACCTTTCAACGCATTTGGAGGTCACAATGGCTTCAACAAAGAGCTACATCGATATATTCTGAAAGCCGGTCTGAACGTGCCTGGAGGTCTGCGGCATGGGACGCACTCGTTGAGAAGCACATTGGCGGGGAATATGCTTGAAATTAAATCACCGCTGCCCATTATTTCGGAAGTGCTGGGGCATCAGTCTGTCAACACAACAAGCATATACCTCAAGATAGACATTGAAGGGCTGCGCAAATGCGCTCTTGATCCGGAGGAGATGTTTGCAAATGAAAACAGTCTATGAATGGAAAAGCGGGATTGCAGAAGCCGCTCAGAACTACATTTCACTCAAGCAAATGACCGGAATGAAATTTGAAATTCAGGAGCGTTACCTGCGCCACTTCGACACATTTTATTACAGCAACGGCTTTGAAGGAACCACACTTACAAAAGAGATCGTAACCGATTTTATCTATGATCCAAATGAACGCCCAGTGTCACACTACAACAAAGAAGTGCTGATGCGGGACTTCGCAGTATATCTGGCTGACAGAGGCCACCATGCATATGTGACGGAAGTCAAAACGAAACTTCCACGCTGCAAATTTGTTCCCCATATCTTCACAGATAACGAAACCCGCCGGATGTTCAAAGCCATAGACAATTATCCGCAGGCACACAGGTGTTAATCCGCAAATAATTTAGAAGAACTGAGGAGAGAAATTTTCAAAAAGGGTTGACGAACTTCAAAGTTTTGTCAGATTATTTGGGCCTTGATTAGAGGCCTTTTTTTATGCAAAAAACAGGCGGATGGAGTTGCAGCTCTCATCCGCCAAAAACAGGGGGCGTATCGCCCTCAACAACAGTATGCAAATGATACACTTTGTTAATGTTCTTCTCAAGGATATTTTTGAGATGGGGCGAGAATACCCTTGGGAAAAGCCTGACAGATGCCCCTGTTGCGGGAACTGGAAAATTTGGGGGCATGGATATGTCAGTGCATTTTTTCATGGTTTCAGTTCCGCAATCTGGCTCAAACGATACCGGTGTCCGGCCTGTGGATGTGTAATACGGATGCGGCCGGCATCTCATTTCACTCGATTCCAATCATCCAGACATACCATTCGCTCGGATCTTTTATATCGAATCAATACAGGCAGATGGCCGAAGGATTCCGGGAAATCCAGACAACGTCACTGGCTGAAGAATTTAAAACGCCAAATGATGGCCTGGCTGGACTGGAAGGCGGACCTTATACAGGCCTTTGACCTTTTGCTCAATCAAGGCAGAACCCCGGTCACAAGTGCTATTTAATTTGCCTTAAAGTGTATCGGCATCCCTCCCTACCGAAGCTTGCCCGCGACATGATTTTTAATCTGTTATATGTCAGGAGAAATCTTTTAAAGGAGGTGCGAAATGCTAGAAAAGCAACAAATTGACGTAGCCGTATTCCGGTACAGCGTTATCCACGAGTTCGTGGGGGGTATAAAATTGGAATACGGCGAGAAGCAAAACTTATTGAGGGAGAAGTGCGCTCGAAAATGGGTGGTCCCGTTTTCTGAAAAGACCAGTATCAGTGAGAGCACCATTTTACACTGGATAAAACGCTATGAAGATGGTGGAAGGAGACTTGAGGCCCTTTACCCCAAAGGCCGCAGCGACCTGGGACAACAGCGTTCTCTTCCCCGGGAGATCTGTCTTGCGCTGATACAAATGCGGCAAGAGTACCCGGAAGAGACAGTCCCTTTTATCATAAAAAAGATGAAAGACAGGGATATCGTTCAGCAAAATGAGTATCTGTCTCTTTCAAGTATCTATCGTTTTTTTCATCAAAATAATCTTATGAGGAAAACCCCAATGAATCAAGACAGGCGAAAGTATGAAGCCCAGATGCCCAACGATATCTGGCAAAGTGATGTCATGCACGGTCCAAGGCTTCTGATTGACGGCAAAAACAAAAAGACCTATCTGATCGCTTTTATAGATGATCATTCCAGATTGATTGTCCACGGTTGTTTTTATACCTCGGAAGCAACAGCAACATTCATAACAGCCTTTGAGCAGGCCCTTTTAAAAAGGGGGCTGCCCCGCAAGCTCTACGTTGACAACGGCAGTGCCTATAAATCCAGACTTTTAATGTATGCGAGCGCCTCCTTAGGAATAGCTTTAATAAACGCAACACCTGCACAGCCCCAAGGAAAAGGCAAAATTGAGAGGGTATTTAAAACGATCCGGTCTCAGTTTTTACCGGGGTTTACCGGTAAAACCCTGGAGGATATCAATCAATCTTTTGAAGAATGGCTGAAAGAGTACCATGAAAGAAAACATTCTTCCACCGGCCAATCTCCCATCAGCCGGTTTGTTGATAATATAGAATGTGTCAGATCAGCACCGCAAAATTTAAGAGACCATTTTAGAAACGTGGCCCGGCGCCGTGTAAACAAAGACCGGTCCGTTGTACTTGACCGGATTATGTATGAAGCGCCGGTGCAATTAATCGGTAAGCAGGTGGAACTGCTTTACCATGAAGATGACAGGCAAACTGTAGAAGCCAGGTATAAAAATAAATCCTATGGGATGCTCAGACAAATAGACATCCATGTCAACTGCCGGGTAAAACGAGATAAAAACAACGATGTTGTCATATCACCCACCGGGAAAACCCCTGAAAGCGGTAAAATATGGGAGGCATGATGACTTATCGGGCATTTTTTGAATTTATTAAAGAACCTTTTTCTTCAGATATCCCTCACACCCAGATCCTTGTAACCCCTCAACTGACCGGGGTTCAGGACCGTATTCATTATGCAGTCCGGTTGGGGGCGGCAGCGCTGATTACCGGGGATGTGGGTTCCGGCAAATCAACCGCTTTAAGGTATGTGACCGGCGCTTTGCACCCTTCTGAATACAAAGTGCTTTTTGTGACCGCATCCGCCGGATCGATCCTGGAGTTATATCGGCAGATACTCAGTGAGTTGGGGATGGATGTGGGCAGTTCATCAAGGGCTGTCATGATCCGGAAGATCAAGCATGAAGTCCTTGAATTTGTGCATGGAAAAAAGATGAAAGTTGTCCTGATCATAGATGAAGCCTCCCTGTTCCGGCTTGGTGTGTTTACGGAACTGCATACTTTGACTCAGTTTGAAGGGGACTCCAAACCCTTTTTGCCCCTGATTCTTGCTGGGCAAAGCAACCTGATTGACAACCTGACCTTCCCCAATTCAATGCCCCTGGCATCAAGGATAATTGGCCGGTGTCATCTCCATGGTGTCGACAGACAAGGTATGGAGGAATATATAACCCATCACCTGGCCATAGCCGGGGTTCACCGAAACATATTTGAAGATGCTGCAATCACCGCGATTCATCAAGGCTCCGGGGGGGTGTTCAGAAAATCGAACAACCTGGCCCGGGGGGCAATCATTGTTGCAGCCAGGAAAAAATCAGCAATGATAACAGCAGATCATGTCAGGATAGCTGCAACCGAAATATTTTAGCGAGGTGGAAATGAATGAGGAACAGTTGGAAAAAACCATGGCCGAGATCGTAGATCAATTGGGATATCTGCTCATGGAAATGATTTTAGCCAGTTTTAAAAAGATAAATATGGAGAATTATCTCTTGCAAGAATTGATGGAAGCCAAAATGCAGGAAAGAAATCAATCGGAATTATAGAGTTTTGGTGAAACGGAGTCAGGATATCCTGGGGAGGAAACCTGACAAGGGATAGCCAAAAGCAGGTAGCATTGAATAATGCGCCGGGGGGAAGTGGGGATAACCTGCTTCCCCTTTCAATTTTATTCAAGCTTTCCTGCCCATGCCTTAAAAAACCCAATAAAATCAGGTGGAGCGTAGCGACTTCAGCTATCTTTATCAAAATAAACTGAAAAAACATCAACCTGTTCAAAATAATCAGAAAATTTTCCTCAAAATTGCGTGACAATCAACAACAGGTCATACAGGAATGCGGTTGATCCAGTGCTATTCAGGTTTTTGTATGGTACAGGGGTACGGATTTCCGAGGCGCTGAACCTCGTTCTCGATGATGTAAACGCAGAATCCGGAATCGCCACAATACGCGCTGCAAAAAACATGAAGGATCGATTGATTCCCATGGCTGATAGTCTGACAAAACGTATCATCATTTTTAAAAATGGTTTCCATCGGTACAGTGATAGCAAAATGTGGCTTTTTCCAAGTTGCCACAATGGGATAATGGGGCAAATGGACAAGAGCACAGCATATAATCATTTCAGAGATTATTTGCTTATGGCCGATATTCCTCACACATCTGTAGGCCCTAGAATCCACAGCCTCCGCCACGGATTTGCCGTCAGATGCCTTAAAAAGTGGGTTTTGGATGGAAACGACCTAACTGTCTTGCTGCCATACCTGTCGGCGTACATGGGGCATTCGGATTTCCGGGCCACTCAATATTATCTGCGATTGACATCCGATCTGTATCCTGAGATCGTGCGGCGGGTTGAAGCCGAATTTGGATATGTTATACCGGAAGGGGGTATCATTTATGATGAAAGCTGATTTACCATATTACCTCACAAAGTTTCTCGGCAAATATCTGCACGGCGAAAAGAATGCCAGCCGTCACACTATTCAGTCTTATTCTGTGACCTTTAAACTGCTTCTATACTTCTTTGAACAGACCAAAGCGATCACTCCTGAGCGCCTGTCCATGGAAGATTTGACCCATGACACGATCATTGACTTTTTGAACTGGATCGAATCCACACGTAACTGTGCTGTATCGACCAGAAACCAGCGGCTGGTGGCAGTCCATTCATTTGTCAGGTTTGTACAAAAACAGTCTCCCGAAAATTTGTTCGAGTTTCAGAAGATACTGAACATTCCTGATAAAAAGTGTGTAAAAACAGTTGTGCCGTTCCTGACTGGTGAAGAAATGAAAATACTGCTGTCGATGCCTGCCCCCTCAAGCAGAAATGGACTTCGGGATATGGTACTGATGGCCGTATTGTACGACAGTGCTGCAAGGGTTCAGGAGATCATTGATTTGAAAGTTAAGGATTTGCGCTTGAATAAGCTTGCTGTGGTCACTTTACATGGCAAAGGTCAAAAGATCCGCCATGTTCCAATCACGGAGAAAACAAAGAATCTCCTGGCATCACATTTACGGTGTAGTTCGAGCAACAACGGAGTCAGCAGCGGCGAGCAGTATGTATTTGTGAATCAGAGAAAACAGCAGCTTACACGCTGGGGCATATCTTACATTATTGATAAGTATGTCGGTTTGGCAAGCTTGTGTGATGAATTCGACGTGCGTTTTTCTATCACGCCACATGTGTTCCGCCACAGCAAAAGCGTTCATTTACTTCAATCCGGGGTCAACCTGATCTACATCAGGGATTTTCTTGGACATAGCGATTGCAGCACCACTCAAATTTATGCCAAGGCGGATACTGAGACGAGGAGGAAAGCACTGGAAGCGGCATATGTTGACATCCTGCCTACAAGTGAGCTTCCGGATTGGTCCGATGATAAAAATCTAATGGACTTCCTTATTTCGCTTGGCCGTCAATGATAAAATGGTGCGTGAATCGATGAACAATTTGCTTGTTTGGCTGGTTTGCTGTCGTCACTCACCATTTTATATCTCTCACCATAATGGCGTAAACTATGGGAAGTAATCCTTTCCCGGTGATCAGTGATATCCTTATTAAATAGCCGGTCCGCAACCTTTCGGAAAACCTGTGATATCTGCCCGGATGCTTTATTTTCTCTACCCGGCCAGACCAGTTCATTCGGCTTGCCTTTGGTTTTAGACTGCATCGTCTCTTTTATAATGGAAGGGAAATAGATTAATTTTTTTCATATACAAGGGATTCGGTCCGGCCTTCACTTTCCATCCAAAATTTATGGCCTTTCTGATTCCTGACACCTGATATGAGCCCGGGAAATATTTATCAAATTCACATCATGCTTTCTTACCGGGTGTTTTTTATACTGGATATTTTTTAAAGGATGAATTAAACCATTTTTCTGTCATTTTCAGCCTCCCTTGGTTTAGGTTTAATACATTTTTTTTCGTTACGTCAAGTGATATTACGTCATATAAAATAACAGGCGAAGCATAATAATATACTGAAATTAAAGAATTTTATTAAATAAATAGCATGCCTTGAGATTTTAGGTGAAACGTTAAAAAAAGGACTCTGACTCCGTCAATCAAGGTTCAAATCCTTGCCATGGTAAAAGCACCCCTATGAAAAATATTTTTATCGGGTTTCAAATCTTTCTCTTGCCTTAAGCCTGTTTTATAGTATGTAAAAGGTCATTTCATTTTGAAAAAGGAATGATGCGTATGCATAATGATTTTACAAAGCATGGCCCTTTACTGACTTGTTTATTAATAAGAGGAACTAAATGAAATTCTTGAGAAAATTGTATGACTGGACGCTGTGCTGGTCAGAGACCCCTTACGGGGCTATGGCGTTGTTTATACTTTCATTTGCGGAATCTTCTTTCTTTCCCATCCCGCCGGATGCCTTACTCATTGCGCTTGTTCTGGGTGCCCGGGCCAAAGCATTCAAATTTGCGCTCAATTGTACTCTTGCATCCGTATCCGGAGCTATATTCGGGTATGCCATCGGATATTATGTCTGGTGGGGAACAGGAAATACATTTTCCCCTGTTGCAGCATTTTTCTTTCACATGATTCCAGGCTTTACTGAAAAATTATTCTATGACATCAAAACCATGTATGATCGGTATGATTTCTGGATTATATTTACTGCCGGGTTTACGCCAATCCCCTACAAACTTTTTACTGTGAGCAGCGGCGCGTTTCAGATCAATTTCATCATGTTTGTCATTGCCTCCGTTATCAGCCGTTCGGCAAGGTTTTTTCTTGTGGCCTTTTTGCTATGGAAATTCGGAGAACCCATCCGTAATTTTATTGATACTTATTTTGACAGGCTTGCCGTTCTTTTTACAATTCTTTTGATCAGCGGATTTGCAATCATTAAATTTTTCTTATAATTTTTATTTCCCATTTGACTGCCATTAATGATAAAGATTTTTAAAAACTATAAACAGATTGGATATGAATGATGCACACCACAAGCTTGAAGAAAAAAAACCTTATCGCACAATGGGCATTTGACACCCGTCCCATCCTTGGAAGACTGCATTTATGGCTTGAAGATGTAGGTATTGAGTGGATCAAAGGGGGGACTGATGATGAATTGAACGATTCCATTTCCTTTGTTGATCACCGGACAGAACGTATGCTTGCCATGACATCAGCCGTAACCGCACTTGGCACAAGGCTGTTCGGCCGTTTTGGAGAAGGAGCGGGCCTTGAGAAAGAAGAACTCAACCTGGTCAAAAAAGATGCTGATGCCATTTCTGCCTATGCCATGAGCGAAAGCCTCTGGTATCTTTCCCGAACCCTGCCCGAAAACCATGCCGTCATGGTCTGTCTCGGGGAAGGCCTCATGCCCAAAGCAGGGGAAACTTCCGAAATGGGCGCCAACCCCCTCCTGGGGTTTGGAAGAATCTATGCCCGGCCCGGGGTTGCCAAATTCCTGGAAAGATGTGTTTTAAAGCTGATCAATGATAAAGCCTATACCTGGGAAGACTTCAGGCATGCCGTTGCCTTAAAGGATATCACGGTCTGGGGGGCTGCCATTGATACCCTTGAAAACACCTCCCGGTTTGCCAAGGGCAAGGAAACAGGCCCATTAACCGTGCTCCATTTGTTTGATCAGCCCCTTGCCATTACTGATCAGTATGAAGGATATATCGGGACTTTGGTTCTACCCAGACCAATAGTTGAAACAGCAGCGAACGATTCTCTCCTGGTCAATTATTTCACGCCCAGGGAAAAAATAGTGGATGCAATAAAAATGACCTATCCGGGTATAAAACCGGATCATATCCATGTGTGGACCCTCCAGGGGAAGAGTCGGGAAAAAAGGATCGGAAAACTATGGCAACAATGGCGAAAGGCTGGTGCTCATCTTGTGGATGAAAACTTTATCCTGCCCACGGGATTTAACCCTTTCACCGATTCCGGAACCTATGCGCCCACCTTTGCCGTCAAGGCATGGCAGGATAATAACAATGAAACCCACCTTTTCCTTGTTGACGGGTATGCCGCTTCTGCTGAAGCCATCCAGGCGGCAAGCCTGGCATCAATCCTGGATATTGAAGTCTCGATGGCTGTCCTGTCGTCCAAATTTGCCCTGACCTTTGACAAGGATGCGGCCAGCATGAAACTTAACCCGGATGCAGAAAATTTTTCCCTTTGCATGAAAAAGGATATCCTGGAAGAAAACGTAGATGATGCATTCATCGAATCCTACCGGGAAAGCATTCTTATGGCACGCAATGCAGGAATTCCGCTTAAAAAAAGAACCCTGTCTGCCGATGATTTGATTTCCGAAAAAAAATGGCGGGCCATTGCCACATCCGGCTATATCCTTTCTGATCCTTATTCCGGGCATCCGGGTGTCAGTAAGATTTCAGAGAACACCTTTTCGGTTACGGTCCGGATGAGTTCTGAAACCGCAGACAAAAAAATCACCTTTGCCTTAAGGCTTCTTGAGACCCATGACGAGAGCAAGCTGATTTTCAGCCCGCTTCTGAACCGGTTTCTGAAAGGAGAGGATTTCAAAACCCGTGCCGTGAAAATATCAGACTCGGGCAGAATCCGAAATGAACTCCAGACACTTTGTACAGAAGCTCTGGAATATTACGGGGATAAAGTTTTCCTGGAATTTGAAAAAATACCCAAGGCCACCATTTCAAGAAAAGAGCAGATAATGCTCAAGGAAATCCTTTTATGGTATAAAACAAATTATCCCATCTGGTTTGAATGGCTTGAATTAAAATAAAGAAGAAAGGAAATATATAAGCACATTTAAAGTCAGTTTCCCAGGCAATAAAAAAGCCGATGTTGCTTTTAAAAATTTTGAAATCAATATCCGTCTTCAAATGAATCGTGATTTTCCGGAGAAATATATCAAACCCGTTACCAAGCCCAAGTTATCCCTGTTTTCTTAAAAAACTGTCCAGGGCTTCAATAAGAATATTGGAAAGGGTTGTATTTTTTTCATCGGCAAGTTTCTGAACTCTTTCTATCATGGCACACGGCAGTTCAATGGTCATACTTTGCGTCGGATCGGGGCATTCACTCCGGGGAGTATTTTTATCCATGGTATTTGTTATCACTTTTCCGCTTATCGGTTTTTTAAGGTTGGTTCATGCGGCTTTATTATTTCTGGTCCGCATCAAATGGTTTTTATGTTCTTTTCCTTGTTGATTCTCTCAATGCTGATGACAGCGTGTTCCTTTACATTTGAAATATGCTGTTTTAGAATCTTTATGGCATTATCAAGATCCAAAGCTGCAATGCAGTCATACAACCTATTATGTTCCGAATCAACCGTTTCCATAGGGGTCACAAACAGAATATTCCCCCGGTATTTGAGATATAAAAGGTCAAAAAGCGATTTCAAGGTATTGATCTGTATGGTGCAGCCTGACAGTTCGGCAAGGACCAGGTGGAATTCCATATCCTTTAACAGGCGCTCTTTTAAATAGATATCCCTCACAGCTTCAAGATGGTTGTCCAATGCTTTTTTTAATGTCCTCAAACCTTTTGGTCCAATCCTGGATAAAGTCTTGGATAAAAGTGAGGTTTCGATCAATTCCCGGAAATCGTAAATTTCTATAATTTCCTTAAGGCTGATATTTTCAGTATAATATCCGCGGTTGGGCTCATGCCGGACAAGGCCCTGGAACTCCAAACGTTTCAAAGCCTGGATAACCGGTGTCGTACTCATGCCCAGGCGCTTTGCAAGATCTCCGTAAGAAATCTTCTGCCCTGGTATGATCTCATTTAAAAAAAACATCCGGCGGATTCCCATATAGGCGTCCTGGGTGTAATCCTCCGTGCTTTTCTTTTTTTCTCTCACATTCCGGCTCATGGACAAAATGAATATACCAAGAGTCTTATAAAATCAACCGGAAAAACATTTTATTTTATATTCCGACACCTGTCCCCTCCATATGAACAGCAGAGATTATATTCTTGACATGCAGGTTCTAAAACCATATTTTTTTAAATATTTGATCAAATATTTAATTTTATAAATACCTGGAACCGGCAATGCATTTATTTTTTTTGCCTCCCAAACCCTGACCGGAGTCATTATAGGCCGGGCATTTATCAGTTTTGGGGTTTCAGCCTGTCTCATGGCCGCATTCAAATCCTATGCCCTCTTTTTTCCTGAAAACATATGGCCCGGAACCACTGGAAAACCTCCTTTTTAAATTGACAATCCTTTTCCAAATGCTCAGTATTTATCATGTTTTCTATCATGATGCAGAACTTAGGACAAAGACCAGGACAAGGATATGAAAAATAGAAAAAAAAAGGTGTCTTCGGGGATAGCCGGTCTGAACCGGATGCTCAACGGCCTTTTCATCGGCGACAATGTGATATGGTATGATGATGCCGGAAGCCTTGCTTCCGAATTCTCCATGAAATTTATCAAAGAATCCCAGAAACAGAAAAGATCCATTATTTATGTTTCCTTTGACCGTTCTCCCAGGAATCTGATTGAAAAGCTCGGCCTCCTGGCTGAAAACCAGGACCTTATCATCCTGGACTGTTTTACCAACGGCAAAGGCGACAAATCCGATGTCTTTAATAAATTTTATGAAAAAGACGGAGCACAATGGCCCTATAAAGTGATCAAAGTTACACAGCCTGAGTCTACCCAGGCCGTATCCGAAGCCATCCTGGGACTTCATAAAACATTGACCGGTGATGTCCGGTTTGTATTTGAAAGCCTTACGGGTATGGCGGATTTATGGGAAGGCGAAGATCATATTCTGAAATTTTATTCCCATACCTGCCCCCAGCTTTATGAGCTGGACACCATTGCTTACTGGATGATTGAAAAAGATGCCCATTCCGGTAAATTAAAAGCCCATATCAACCAGATCGCCCAGGTCGTGATTGATCTTTCCATAAAACAGGGGAAAAAACTGATCAAACTCCTGAAAGCGGAAAACCGGTCTCCCGGAAGCCTTGGCAAATTTTTTGATTACACTGAAGACGGAGGCGATATCCTGATTGAAGGGGAAAAACCCAGGAATATCCAGGCTGATATCGGCTCTGCCGTTAGAAATTACAGAAAACTTCAAGGCATGTCCCAAAAGGAATTATCAGAACTGGTCGGGGTGACGTCCAGTAATATCTCCCAGATTGAAAGCAATCTGATTTTCCCTTCCATACCGGCATTGTATAAACTGGCCGAACATCTTTCCGTTGATGTGGGGTCGTTTTTCCAGGAAAAGAGTGCTCTTGAAAAAATCATTTTTCAAGAGTCTGACGGGGTTAAGATCAATCT
The DNA here is from genome assembly GCA_001799395.1 of Desulfobacterales bacterium RIFOXYA12_FULL_46_15. Classification (GTDB taxonomy): domain Bacteria; phylum Desulfobacterota; class Desulfobacteria; order Desulfobacterales; family Desulfobacteraceae; genus Desulfobacula. The sequence continues at coordinate 12,471 of MGTJ01000079.1, forward strand.
TGCGACCAGTGATAAAAAAAACCTGGACATTATACAGCTCACTCCCTTTGATATAAAGGGTAAGGTTGATCTTTTCCGAATCAGTATTTTCCCCGGTAAAAAGCTGTCCTCCCATTTCTTCCTTTTTAAAGGCGAAGAAGCCGGCTATGTGCTGTCCGGTGAAATCGATATGGTTTACAAGGATCAGACCTGTTCTCTCAAACCTGGCAATACGGTATACTTAAATACCTTCAGCCCCTCGCTCTGGCAGAACAAAAAGGAAGAGACGGCAGTCCTTTTATGGATGAAAATAAAATAAACAAAAGGCCTTTGAAAATACATCAAAGGCCTTTTGTTTCCGATCTCATTAGAATTATGAATTCAATATTTTTTTAGCGCTTTCGTTATTGACATCCGTTACATGGGGGATGCCTGTCTCATGGGCTGTTTCCCTGTTGCCTGAAAAAATTTCCTGACGGGTAACCTGATTAAGGGAAAATTTTCTTGCCCCGGCCATGAGCTGCTGCAAGCCGCAGCCGAGCTTATCCGCCAATGTGTAGAAACCAATGGCACCATAAGGAATATTCTTCATTTCATCTTTGCCGAGCTTTTTTTCAAGATCATGGTATCCTGCAAAAATTTCATCCACGGTTTTTCCAAATTCCAGAACCGTCTTAGGCAGCTCATTCCAGTTTCCGTTCACGGCGGCCCGGCGTTCGGGATAGATGGCGCCCTCGATATTGGCACCCAGGAATCCCGGGATCATGACCGCTCTTCCCATGCAGACCAGTTTGGTATAGGGAGCACCTAAGGCCAATGCCTTAAATATATGATCTTCAAGGGCAAACCCGCCGGCAAAAGACATGTCAACAACATTTCTTCCTTTTGCAGAAAGGATACTCGCATATTCATGGGCCTTTGAATGAAGATGGATAGACGGCACACCCCAGCTCTGCATCATATTCCAGGGGCTCATGCCGGTACCGCCGCCGGAACCGTCAATGGTCAGAAGATCCAGTTCCGCATCTGTGGCAAATTTAATGGCCATGGCCAGTTCTTCCATGCCGTAGGACCCGGTTTTCAGGGTAACCCTGTCAAACCCGATGCCCCGAAGGTATTCCACTGTATTCATGAAATCATCCCTGACCTTGCTGACAGTATCCAGATTGGTAGCTCCCAGACGGCTATGACGGGCAAAAGATTTGATGGCCCCGAGTTCAAACCCCTGCTGAACCTCAGGCAATGTCGGATCAGGGTCAACGACATATCCGCGCTCTTTTAAGAATTTTGCATATTCAATGCTTTTGACCTGGATCTCCCCGCCGATATTCTTTGCACCCTGACCCCATTTCAGCTCAATGATGCATTTGTCGCCGTATTTATCCACTACATATTCTGCCACACCATTACGTGTATCCTCAACATTGAGCTGAACAATAATCGCCCCATAACCGTCATAATACCGCAAATAAGTTTCAATGCGACGATCCAGCTCAGGGGCCTTAATGATTTTTCCCTTTCTGTCTTTCTGGGGGCTGATTTCGGAATTCCTGTCCACACCCACGACATTTTCACCGACGACTACAGGGATACCGACCAATGCCCCGCCGATAGCAAAGGCGTTCCAGTATTTCTCTGCAATAAAAGTGGATCCCATCGCGCCTGTCATCAACGGCATCTTGATTTTTGTCTTTTTCTTTTTACCAAAGGAGGTGTTCAGATTTACATTGGGGAAAATACAGTCATCCGGGTCATGGGTCATATCTCCGGTGATTCCGGTTGATCCGTAGGCGTAGCCCTGGATTCTCAAAGAATTATAGGACACCCCGACATGGCTGGTATTGTTGGCGCCTGCGGTCACCAGCCCGAAACTTCTGGGATAGAGCAGTTTTCTTCCGATCATGCTGGACTGCCAGGTTTCACACTGCCCTTTACAATCTGCACGGCATAATGAACAAAGACTGGATTCACATATATCTCCCCGGTTTTTGGTTCCCAGGGCGTCATTCCCTTTTGAAAATCTCATTTCCATTTTTTGATCTCCTTTTTAAAATTCTTTTGTTTTCTTGTTCCATTTCGCCGTTGAAATGAGTTTTTGAAAATAAAAAAAGGTGCCTTGCCCTGGGAAAACCCGGACAGACACCTTTGTCTTTTTAATTAGTTATTCTTACGCCATTGTAAAAATAAACCAGAATTCAAAGCCAGGATTACCTTGAACAATATTTAATGTCAACTTAATTTTTTATAAAAAAATTACTTTATACTAAATCTTCACAAGAACAGGTTTCATACGGCTTTTGCGAAAAAACCTTGACAAGGCCCTTTCCGATATGATTGTTTCAGCATGCCGGGACTGCGAAAAACTTTAATAGCTAAAATGATCATTCCCTATTTTATCCTAAAAAAAATCTTAATAGCTGATGACACAATAAAAGGTGCTGTATGAAAAAAACTAAAAATTCCGGGGTTATGATTCTTTTGGGAATCATGTTCATGATCTGTAGCCTTTCGGCTTGTGACAAACCCAAAGAGGGCTCGCCTCACCAGGAAGCCGCACAACCGGCTGAGGTATCCGTTCTTACCCTTCAGCCCGAACGGGTGGCGGTCACGACCGAGCTGTCAGGACGTGTTTCAGCTTATCTTATGGCCGAGGTCAGGCCCCAGGTCAGTGGGATCGTCCAGAGAATGATGTTTAACGAGGGTTCCGAAGTCAGGGAAGGGAGCGTACTATATCAGATTGATCCGGCATTGTTCCAGGCCGCTTATAATAGTGCAAACGCGGCACTGATCAGGGCTGAAGCCCTTCTTTTACCGGCCAGGGCCAAATCCGAACGCTACCGGCAGTTGGCCGGATCAAATGCCATCAGCAGACAGGATTTTGATGATGCCGAGGCATCAGGCAAAAAGGCAGAGGCCGATGTCATCTCTGCCAGAGCCGATCTGGACCGGGCACACATCAACCTTGCCTATACCAGTGTAAAAGCCCCTATCTCAGGCCGGATTGGCAAATCCGCAGTAACAACCGGCGCCCTGTTGACCGCATTTCAACCTGTTGCCCTTGCCGTCATCCAGAAGCTTGATCCGGTTTACGTGGATGTAACCCAATCCAGCACAAGCCTGCTTCGGCTGAAACAGAGTATGGAAAAAGGGCTGATCAAAAAAGATGCCGACAATCAGGCCAGGGTTAAACTGATTCTTGAAGACGGGACGCCTTACTCCCGGGAAGGGGTCCTCAAATTCTCCGATGTTACGGTGGATACAGGAACAGGCTCTGTTATTCTCCGGTCTGTTTTTCCCAACCCTCATCTCACTCTTTTACCCGGCATGTTCGTGCGGGCACTGGTTGAGGAAGGAATCAATGAAACTGCCATTCTGGTACCCCAGCGGTGTGTGACCCGAAATGCCAAAGGGATTCCCACGGCAATGGTTGTGAGCCCGGCAGGCATGGTCGAAATCAGAGAACTTGAAATCGACCGTGCCCTGGAAAACAGGTGGCTGATCAGCCAGGGACTCGCCGCAGGTGACAAAGTCATTGTTGAAGGTCTACAAAAGGCCCGCCCCGGATCCATTGTCAAAACCATTCCATTTGAAGCAGAGAAATAGAGGAGACACCTCATGGCCCATTTTTTCATTGACAGGCCCATCTTTGCCTGGGTTATCGCCATCATTATCATGCTGGCCGGAGGGATGGCCATCAAGCGACTGCCCGTTTCCCAATACCCGGCCATTGCACCGCCCGAGATCACTATCACCGCCGTCTATCCCGGTGCCTCTGCACAGACCCTTGAAAACACGGTGACCCAGATCATTGAACAGAAAATGAACGGGATCGACAATCTCAATTATATCACATCCGCCAGTGATTCTTCCGGAATGGTAACCGTCACCCTGACCTTTACCTCAGAGACTGATCCCAACATCGCCCAGGTCCAGGTCCAGAACAAGCTTCAACTGGCTATCCCCCTTCTGCCCCAGGTGGTCCAGCAACAAGGGCTTAGGGTAGCCAAATCTACCCGGAATTTTCTTATGGTTGTGGGATTTGTGTCCGAAGACGAAAGCATGAGCCGTTATGATCTGTGTGATTATGTGGCCGCCAATATCCAGGATATCATCAGCCGACTTCCCGGTGTAGGAGATATCTCACTTTTCGGATCCCAATATGCCATGCGGATCTGGCTCGATCCTGTAAAACTGAAAAGTTACAATCTTACCCCCAATGATGTAAAAGCTGTTATCAAATCCAGGAATATCCAGGTTTCCGCCGGTCAACTGGGCGGGACACCGGCTGTTTCAGGCCAGGAGCTGAATGCCGTTATAACGGCCCAGACCCTTTTAAAAACAACAAAAGATTTTGAGGCTGTCCTCCTTAAGACCAACCCGGATGGTTCTACGGTTCAGTTAAAAGATGTTTCAAGAATTGAACTGGGAAGTGAAAATTACAATTCAGTAGCCCGATTCAACGGAAAACCTGCTGCCGGGGTTGCCATCAAACTGGCTGCCAGTGCCAATGCTCTTAAAACAGGAGACATCATCAAGGCAAAACTCCATGAGCTTTCCGAATTCTTTCCACCAGGCATGAAATTCGTGTTGGCCTACGACACTACGCCCTTTATCAAAATCTCCATTGAGGAAGTGATCAAAACCCTGGCTGAGGCTATTATTCTCGTTTTTCTGGTCATGTACCTTTTCCTTCAGAATTTCAGGGCCACGCTGATTCCCACCATCGCCGTTCCCGTGGTGCTTCTGGGAACCTTTGCCGTCCTGTCGGCCTTTGGATTTTCCATCAATACCCTGACCATGTTTGCCATGGTTCTTGCCATTGGCCTCCTGGTGGATGATGCCATTGTGGTAGTGGAAAATGTGGAACGGGTCATGACCGAAGAAGGTTTGTCTCCAAAAGAGGCCACACGAAAATCCATGACCCAGATTACCGGGGCACTGGTCGGGATTGCCCTGGTTCTGTCAGCCGTGTTTGTTCCCATGGCGTTTTTCGGAGGCGCCACCGGTGTAATCTACCGCCAGTTTTCCATCACCATTGTATCGGCCATGATCCTCTCCGTCCTGGTCGCCCTGATCCTTACACCGGCCCTGTGCGCCACACTGCTCAAACCTGTTGCCAAAGGTCATACTGTGTCGGAAAAAGGGATATTCTCTTTTTTCTTCAAAGGATTTAACCGGATTTTTAACACAGGCAGTGCCTTATACCAATCCGTTGTCGGAAAGATCCTTCAAAAATCCATACAGTATCTGGTCATCTATCTTGCCATCCTGGTCGGCATGGGGTATCTGTTTTTGCAAATGCCCACCTCCTTTTTGCCGGAAGAGGACCAGGGCGTCCTTTTCTCCCTGATTCAACTCCCGGTCGGCGCGACCCAGGAACGTACCATTGAAGTATTAAAACAGGTGGAGCACCATTTTCTTGAGGAACAAAAGGAAGCGGTCAAATCCCTTTTTACATCTTCAGGGTTCAGCTTTGCCGGAAGCGGCCAGAACATGGGAATCGGCTTTGTTCAGCTCAAGGACTGGAATCTTAGGCAAAGACCGGATCTTAAAGCCAAAGCTGTGGCAGGAAAAGCCATGGGAGCACTGTCCCAGGTCAAAGACGCCATGATTTTTGCCTTCCCTCCCCCGGCCGTTCTGGAGCTGGGGAATGCAACAGGCTTTGACTTCCAACTTCAGGACCGGGCCGGTTTAGGTCATGAAAAACTGATGGAAGCCCGGAACATACTCCTTAAGATGGCGGCTCAAAATCCCATGGTTGCAGGGGTGCGGCCCAACGGCCAGGATGACACCCCCCAATACAAGCTGGACATTGATTATCACAAGGCCGGGGCCTTGGGAATTGCGGTTCCGGATATCAATGACACCCTTACCATGGCCTGGAGTGGTTCCTATGTCAACGACTTTATAGACATGAACCGCGTCAAAAAAGTGTATGTAATGGGCGACGCCCCATTCCGCATGAATCCAGGGGATCTGGATCTGTGGCATGTCCGTAACAACAAAGGAGCAATGGTGTCTTTTTCAGCCTTTTCCTCAGCTCGATGGATCTATGGTTCCCCCCGGATTGAACGGTTTAACGGAATGCCGTCCAGGCAGATCCTGGGCCAGGCTTCACCGGGAAAAAGTTCCGGGGACGCCATGAAAGCCATGGAAAAGATGGCGGCCAAGCTGCCGCCGGGAATCGGGTTTGAATGGACCGGGGTCTCATTCCAGGAAAAAATGTCCGGATCACAGGCACCAGCCCTGTATGCCCTGTCACTCCTTGTGGTCTTTCTATGTCTTGCCGCCTTGTATGAAAGCTGGGCCATTCCCTTTTCCGTCATGCTGGTGGTACCTCTGGGCATTATCGGGGCACTTATTGCTGCTACCCTTCGCGGAATGTCCAATGACGTTTATTTTCAGGTAGGGCTTTTGACCACTATCGGACTTTCTGCTAAAAACGCCATCCTCATCGTAGAATTTGCCAAGGACCAGATGGAAAAAGGTGTTGGCCTCATCGAAGCCACCCTTGAAGCAACCCGGCTGCGCCTGAGGCCGATTCTCATGACTTCCCTTGCCTTCATCCTGGGGGTTCTGCCCCTTGCAACCGCCAAAGGTGCAGGTTCCGGGAGCCAGAACGCCATTGGAACCGGAGTCATGGGAGGAATGATTTCTGCCACATTTCTGGCTATTTTTTTTGTCCCCTTGTTTTTTGTAATCGTAAAACGTATTTTTAAAACAAAGCTGACGGATCATCCGGACAGGGATAATGTACAACTGATTCATTCCTGATCCCTGAATCGATTAAAGGAATTATTTTCATCACAGTAGTATTAAACTGAAACTTTATCTTCCTCCACTTTCCACCCCTTACCCATTTCATGTCATTATTGATTATAACAGGCTTATTAAAAATATTTTTAATATTTTTTAATATTTTTCTTGACTTGGTGGTCTTTTTTCGTAAAAGTGTGGATCAAGGTGGTGGTAAGTGGAGAATTATTTTTTAATCAAGGTTTAAATAAGTGTTTCGATCAAGCTCCTTTCATACAATTGATACCAAAGGCCGGGTGATCATTCCTGCAAGGTTCAGGGTGGACCTGAAGGGCGATGAGAAAGGTACCGGTGTCATGATCTCAAACAAGGACGATTGTCTGTATGCTTATACGTTTAAGGAGTGGGAACAAGTTGAAAACCGGATACTGGCTGCAAAAAGCGCTAATATGGCTGAGTTCAGACGGTTTTTCCTGGGTAATTCATGTGAATGCATGCTCGATAACCAGGACCGTATCCTGATTCCTAAAAGTTTAAGAGGATATGCATGTCTTGACAAAGAAATAGTTCTTGTGGGCAACCTGGATCATTTTGAAATCTGGGATCGTGCCAAATGGGATGAGGTCAATAAACGAACGGAGCAAAAACTTAAAAAAGAGGAAGTCAGAGAGGAAATCGCTTCCCTAGGGT
>MGTJ01000080.1 GCA_001799395.1 Desulfobacterales bacterium RIFOXYA12_FULL_46_15
TCAATGTGCAAAGAGCTTGCGAATTTTTGTATCCCGGACCGGTAACAATATGAAAACAAGTATTTTTAAAAGCCAGGGAAACAAGTTGCTCTGTCACCTTGAAGGTCAGGTTTGTCGGATCTGAACCCCCAAAACTGATGACAATATTTTTTAAATTCTTATCAAAGATTATTTTATCTCCCAGGAGATTGTCATCAAATATGAAATACCCGGGGCCTAAAAAAAGGGTTTGATTATCTGACGGCCGGCCTTTTTTAAATTTTACAGGGGCCAGGATACTGCTGTTGAAAACAATATCAGCGCCCGGGTTTTTAAACCTGAAATCGTCAATACAGATTGATCGGATGCTTCTTTTTTTGATCTGATCAAAGATTCGGGTATCAAGGCGGGTATTGGGTAAATCCATGATAAACAGATCCGGCGTAATTTGATCTGCCAAATCGAATAATGCTTTCATCTCCTGTTCCGGGCCTGCCTGTTCAGGGAAAAAGGCAACATGGCAACCCTTTCGGCGGGCGTGTAAAACGCCCTCTGAAATGTCTTTCATGAGAAAAATGGATTCAGTGCAAAAAAGATCTTTAAGGATTTTGGACAGGATCATACAACGCGACAGGTGACCAAAGGAAAGCCCTTTTCTGTTCCCTGCATCCACCCTGAAAAGGCAGGTTTGAGGCGGGGATGCACAAAAGAGCCGGGCTACCCATGTTTTTGTGTTAACCATGGACCGGGGGTCAGGTCGCATAATCTGCAATATGCTGTTTTGTCTTATCCATTACCCTGCCGGATTGGGTTTTGGGAGACAGGTCTGCCTGGCAGTGTTTGCAGACATCCATCAGTTGTCTTTTTCCGGAAAAATGCATCTGCCTGAACCGGGTTAATTTCTCTGATTTCCAGATGTCTTCAAGGGATTTATCATAGATATTGCCCAATTGGAATTTATTGTTGTAATCACTGCAGCAGACCGTCACATCGCCGTTCCAGAATACGGCCAGGCGGTGCATCAGATACGAGCAGGGGCCCATATCATAGGATGTATGAAGATCATCAAACACGTCATGGTCGTATCTGAAATCGTATAACCGGCTGACAACATGGATATCGGCCAGGGGGAATTTCTTTTTGATATAGTTTTTGGCGGTCTCAAATGATGTTTTATCCATTGACGGGATTGAGGATTGAATTCTCACCCATGGTTTTTTGAGAGAAGATTCTTTGCGCCGGGACAAAAGTTCGTTAATGGCAGCTTCCACCCTGGAGGTCTTATTTTCCAATTTGTAATTATCCGTATGATGGGTATCGGCTGAAAAAATAATGCCGTCAAGGCCTGAATCCAGAACTTTTTGGATGGTTTCGGAATTCAAAAGGGTGCCGTTGGTTGTGATCTGGGTATCCAGTACACCCATTTTTTTTGAAAATTTAATGCAGTCAAAAAGCCCGGGGTGAAGAAAAGATTCCCCCCGGATCTGAAGTTTTATGGCACACAGCCCTTTTTGTGTGCCTTCGGTGATGATGCGTTCAAACAACCTGGTATCCATCAGGCCTAAAGGGACATCAAGTAGTTCATTTTGAAAACAGTTTTTGCATTTTAAATTGCAGACCCCTGAAAGTTCAATGTCAAGATGAAGGGGAAAGCTGGTAAACACCTTGTAATCGCCTGCTTTTTTCCACAGGTTTCTATACCGTTCAAATTTCATGTCAGGGTTTGCACCTGAAAAATATGAATTAAGATCTATATATTCCGGTTCCATTTTAAGTATCCTTATCATGGTTGAAATTCTATTTTTTTATGACAATAAAAATATATTTTTCAGGGCCTTCAAACCCTTCCCATCGATTCAGAGTGGATGTTACCCGATTCACATGCTGATTGAAACTATCAGTAAAATCCTTGTAAGTCCTGAAATCCACGATCTTCAAACCCAGGTTTGAATATAATGCTTTATAGTCATGGGATACAATATTGGTTTTAAAGGCCCTTTTTTCCCTTAATTCTTTTTTTGTATGGGTGTCATCATATTCCAGGTGAATGATATATTTTTTTGAGACTCTGGCAACCTCCCTGATCGCAGACCCGATTTTGTCCGGGTGGATATTCATAAAGACTCCCAGTGAGAACCCGATGTCAAAAGCGTCATCTTTATAAGGGAGTCTGCAGTTATCACCATTGGCAATCTGGCGGATATTCGTGTTTTCCAGGTATGTTTTAGAATTCAGCAGCTGGGTGATGCTGAAATCCACGCCACCGACCCGGGTGCCTGGGAATTCTTCTTTCACCCGTTTAATATTCCAGCCAAACCCGCAACCTGCCTCAAAAAAACTGTCAAATTCAATTGTTTTAAGAAAATCGATAAGCATGTTCTGGAAAAAAACTTCTCTTTCAAGATATCCTGAACTCAATATCTCGTCCATGTAGACCTGCCCCCTGTCTTTCCAGTAGTTTTTCTGGGAGGCCAGTTTCGGAAAGGTGAAACCCGTCAGATCATAGACAAGCTTTTTAAACTGATAGTTCAGCTTGAACAGTTCGATGCCGAAAATTTTTTTCCAGTAATGATCAGTTTGATTTCCCATTTTTATTTAACCCGTGTCCTTTGAATTCATGTTCCCTTTGATAGGTGAAATTATTCTGTTTTATCTTGCCCAGGTCAACTGTTTTGCTTTGTTTGGCAGAGCCGTGGTGGCATTTGTTGCAGACAACACTTTCTTTTTTAAAACCTGTTAAATGAAGTTCCCTCTGCCGTTGCTGTAAAATATCCCAGGCTTCCTTGACCGAATAATCAGCCACATTTCCAAGAATTTCTTCCATGGTAAAATCCGAAGGGCATTTTAAATAATTGCCCCTGCTTGTAATACAGATCCTCTGCCAGAGGCGGGGACAGACAAAATGATCATCCGGCACCAAGGTGATTTCCTCAAAATTCATGTCCGGGTTATATGCCACCCGGTCCACAATGGTTTTCATCAATGAAATATATTCATCCGGGTTATCTTTGATAGCCGACCAGATTGCCTGCACATTCAGGAGGGTATCGGCATTGAGTTCATCACGGACTCTTCTGAGCGTTTTGAGTTTGTTTAAGGACTCTTCATATTTCAAGGGAACTCTTATGGACTCGTACATTTTGCCGAGTCCGTCAAAACTCATGGTGATCCAGTCCACACCAGCCATGATCAACCCCCTGGCCAGTTTTTCATTCAGCGGCCCGCCATTTGTATTGATCCACACTTCCCTGATTCCCTGATCTTTAGCAAACTGAACCATTTCCACAATATCGGGATGCAGCAGAGGCTCTCCCCGCATACTGAATTTCAGGGTAAATAATTTGTATTTGCCGCATTCTGCAACAATTTTCTTATACATATCAAGGGGCATAAAATCATTTTCCCTGATATCCATATATTGCCTGAAACAATGGTCGCATTTGATCTGGCATTTGCTTGATACTTCAATATCCACATTGAGCGGAAACAATGGTACTTTTTTTCTGGGGTAATATTTCCACTGGATTCTGTTTTTTATATATGAGAACCTTTTCTTTCTGCTCCTTCGCAATTCGTTTTTAAAAAATTCTAAATTTGTTTCACATCTGAATTGCACTAAAGTTTCCGATTTTTTCATTTTATTTCACCACATCCTTTATCACTTTTTTTGCCGGAACCCCTACCATGGTAGAGTTATCGGGGATATCACGGATAACAACAGACCCTGCTCCAATGACTGATCCCGGACCCACGCAACAGTTTTCTTTAATAATTGCACCAGCTCCGATATAAACCCTTTCCCCGATATTCACCCTTCCCAGCACCATCGCACCCGGGGCAAGAATTGAAAAGTCTCCGATATCGGATTCGTGATGAACAGTTGAGTTAATATTTAATAAACATCCTTTGCCGATTTTTGCCATAGGCATGATGGTCACATGATGCTGTATGACCGTTCCGATTTCTATGGTTGCTTTTCTTGCAATATAACAGGATGCTGATTTTATAATGCCGATGTTTTCAGACCGGTATCGAAGAAACAGGTCTTTTCTTATTTGAGGGGAGTTCATACCAAAAGCAAAGGTAAGGTCTTTGTCCGGGCGGTTTTTCATCCAAGTCTCATCATTCCCCAGGTAATTGATATCATTGCAGCCGAATTGCTTTGAAACATCCTTAAAATCAATATAACCATGCAATTTGTAGTGCGGCGAGGATTCTATCAAATCTATGATTTCCAGGTCAAACCCAACCAGAACTATATTTATTTTATTATCAGTCATCTATGGTTAACACTCTTTTTTTATTTAAACTTGCTTTGTTCTATTTCACACAATGATTGTGTAATGGCTGATTAAGCTGAAACCTGTTTTTTCGGAACAAACGAAGCGTCATTTATAAGGGACAGGGATACATTTATCAGCAGGTTGACCTTTCTTTTCCCCTTTTCAATCAAGGATGCTACCGTATCACCTTGCTCGACTTCAATATCCACCTGGGAGATGATGTCACCTGTGTCGATTCCCTTATCGATATAATGGCAAGTCAGACCGGTTTTAATTTCTTTGTTTTTTAAAACCCATTTGCTGGGTGATGCTCCCCTGTATTTCGGGAGAAGAGATGCATGAATATTTATACTTCCTTTTGGCGGTGCGCTAAAAATAAATTCAGGCAGGATTTTCATGAATGCATGCGACACCAAAAGATCAATATGGTCATTGTGAATAATTTCCAATAGGTCTCTAAAAGAAATCATATCTTCAACTATGGTTTTATATCCCAAACGTAATGAATCGGAATAAAGGATATTTTCCCATGGATCATTGCCGGCCGGCTTATATTTAGTGACAACAATAATTTTGTCAATATCCGGGTGATGGTGCAATGCTTTGAAGATTTCAAAGCCCATTCCCCAGTTTGCCATTAAAAGGACATTCATGGTTTAAAAATGCCTTTCCAGGATCTGTTCAATACCGATATCAGGATCTCCCTTGGAGCCATGTCTGCACTCTGCGCAGGAGTTCAGAGACATCCTCACGCCCCGGGCATGGATTTCTCTTATGGAGTTCATCCGGCTGCTGTGCCACATCTCATGAATGGTTTTATTTTGAATATTGCCGAGGATAATATCATCCGCATTCCACCCGGTGCAGCACTGGGTATCCCCGTTGTAGCCTATGACAATACGTTCCCAGGGATATTGGCAGATAAAATCCGGTTTGATTTCCATGGGCCCCTTAAAATTAATATAAGGGTTGCATACGATATAATCCGAAACCGGTTTCATCGTATCGTAGTACTCTTCAGGATTGTTTTTTATGGCCGGCCAGATGGTGCAGAGCCTTACCTGGGGAAGCAGAGCCCCTTTTTGATCCTTTTTTTGTTTCAGCAATAAAAGCCGCTGGAAATTCTCTTTGAATACGGCAGGGTGTCTGATTTTTTCGTATATGTCTTTGATGCCGTCAAATGAAACCGCAATATAACTGACACCTGAAGAAATAAATGCATCGATCATGTCTTCGTCAAGATAGAAGGCATTGGTCAAAAAAGAGACATTTTTTATTTTTGAGCAGGCATAGGCAATCATTTCTTTTATTCTTGGGTGGGTCAGTGTCTCTCCCCGCCATGAAAGCCGGATTGAAAAAACATGGTAGCGGGCGCATTCATCCACTGCTTTTTTAAAGAGTTCAAAATCCATCTGGCCGGTATGGCTTAATTGATTTCTGTAACACATGGGGCAGTTCATATTGCAGGTACTGGCAGATTCAAGATCCACGTGCAGGGGAAAATCAGTGACATATTCATTGCTGGGGCCGAGAAACCAGTTTAAACGGTTAAAGAAATAAGAGGCAAAATGGCCCTGGTTCAGGATGAAATTCCAATATCTTTCAGGAGTATCAAAGGGGTTCTGATGAAAATTGATATCCAGCCCTTGTTTTTGATCTGTCGGCTGACAAGGCAGCAATTTTTCGAATAATTTCTTTTGGGAAGCTGCTTCATCCGGCTTGAGCAGGTCGTCAATCAAGGGGTTGATAAAGCTCAGGGGCAGTCTCAAACCGGATAGCGCGTGCTCTTTTGTATAGTCGGGCAAGCTTTTGTCCATATGCTTCACTGCCTTTAGCAGATGTTGCAATTCACTGTGCCCCATGCATTCCACAGGAACAGGCATGTCGAATTTGATGTTGAGTATTTGAAATTTATCAAGCGCACATTTCAGCATATACGGGATCTCCTGTGCAAAGGTATTGCAGTTTTCTTTGAGGAAGCATCATTAATGCATCCAATATGGACAGATCAGGGATGAAATCACCGTGCAACTGGGAATAATAAGGCGTTGAAAACTCATTCCAGAGAACACGGATGGTCTGATTTGAAAATTTTTCTTCATCAAGATAGGTTCTGGAACCTATGCCGGTCAGATAATCGGTACCGCCGGCAAGGCTGACAAGCTCAATCAATCGCTCAGATCCTTTCTTTTCAAGGCTGAATTCCGAAGAAAACCGGAACGGGGTGCTGATGTTAAGATAACCGGCAATAAAATGCAGGAAATTCAGGTTCAGGTCCACCAGTTTGAAATTCTGTTTGAGATAGATGTCCTCGATTTTTGGGAAAACACTTTTAAATTCAGGAGCGTTTTTATAAGAGGCATGGATAAGGTTTAAATGGTCTTTTTGCCAGTCTTCCAGGGAAAGTATATCAACCTGATTGATGGGTTGAAAATAGTTTCCTTTTTTTTTTACCGGAACCGTCAGCCATTTTGCCCCGTCAGGGGTTTTGATCTTATCCCGGTGATGCCATCCTCTTCGGATGAATTGGACGTCATCCAGCATGATAAACAAATCAGATACGGCCCATCTATAAAAAAAGCCCATCCAGGGGAGAAAATCGGGTTGATGAATAAAAATAATTTTTTTTGCCATATTGTTCATTTTTAACAGGCGCACACTTCTTTTTGAAACAGTTCTGCATAAACCTGGTCAGCCTTTTCATACTCACTTACCTGACCGATATCAAGCCAGTATTCCCTTACCGGGAAGACGGAAGGCTTATCCCCTTTTTCAAGAAGCAATGAAAACAGATCCGGCATATCAAAAAAATCATTCTGGGGGATATATTTCAGTGTATCCGGGTTTATGACATAGATGCCGGCATTGACAAACAGTTTGTTTACAGGTTTTTCCTTAAGGCCTGTCAGTCTGTAGTTATCAATCTCGGCAACGCCAAAGGGAAGCTGAAATTCATGTTCCCGGACACAAATGGTTGCAGATGCCTTGCTCTTTTGATGATAGTCGATGAGCTGATGGAAATTTACTTTTGTAAGCAGATCTCCATTCATGATGATAATGGGATGTTCGGGAGTGGCATCCAGAAGGCTCAGGGAGCCTGCCGTACCGAGCCGTTTTTTTTCTTTGACATAATTTATGGAGACACCGAAATTGGAACCGTCTCCAAAATAATCTTCAATCATTTCCCCTTTGTAGTTGATGGAGAAATAGAAATTTGAAAATCCGTTTTCAATAAAATTATTTAAAATAATCTCAAGGATGGGTTTGTCCCCCACAGGAAGCATGGGCTTGGGACAGTTGTTTGTGAGCGGTCTTAACCTGGTCCCGAGTCCCCCTGCCATGATAAAGACAGGGTTTGGCATGATTTTTTTTAATTGAGTGTTGCCTTGCTTGATTGCCACAAGCCTGGAATTTTCATCTAATATTGGGAATACATTGCATTTTTTATTTTTCCTCAATACTAAACTGATGTGTTTAGGTGTATCCAGGATGGATAAAGTGATCGGCCTTGTATGCATCACCAGGCTGACAGGTGCATCCATTGGGATTTTTTTTAAGATACCCCTCCGGATATCGCCATCCGTCACTGTTCCTAAAAGCCGGCGGTCCTCGTCAATAACCAATGCAGTCAGAAGGGGGTTACTGTTGTCAATCACCTTGATGGCATCAATCACCGGTGTATTCGGGGAAATTAGTATTGAGTCCCAGGTTTTCATATCCGCTCCTTTTATAAAACTTTTTGATTATGTTCTAAACAATCGGCTTTTTGTATCAAGCTCTTTAATTATGTTTAAACATAAATCATGCCAGGGGCCGGATATTTTATCCTGCAATGATGGAAGACCTCAAGATCGGGTGATTGGCCAAAATATCCTTTGCCAGGATCTTTCCAATTAAAAATTGAATATCATCAGGGGTAAATTCATTGGGCGGCCGTGTACAAAACAGGTCATTTTCAGATATCACAGCTCCTTTCTTAAGGCCCTTAAGCGCATAAACACCCCGTCTGAAATCGTTTTTGCAGGGCCTGTCAGGCCTGTCATAGATTGCATATATCGAGCCGCTCATGGTGTTAAACAATTCAACCCGCTGTCTGAGGGTTTTTAGGTCTTCAGGGGTTGCAGAATGAAAATGATCTCCGCTTAGTATGGTTTTATCCAATGTGAAATGGGTTTCGATCACTTGAGCGCCTTTGATCACTGCTGCAAAACACGCATCTATGCCGGGATAATGGTCTGAATACCCGACCGGCAGATTAAAAAGGTTTTTTAAAAAGGGAATAATATCAAGGTTTAGATCATGGGCCTTGGCAGGGTAGTGAGAGATGCAATGAAGCAAAAATAACTGTTTGCAGCCGGCATTCTTTATACATTCCACAGAGGCTGCAATTTCATGCAGATCAGCCATGCCGGTGGACAGGTAGATGGATTTCCCGGTACAGGCAATGTATTCGAGAAATGGTTTGTTGGTGCAATCCATTGACGCGATCTTAAATGCTGAAACGCCGATTTTATCTAAAAGATCTACACTTTCCCTGCTAAAGGGCGTGGATAAAAATTCAATACCTGCTTTTTGTGAAGTTTCAAATAAGATTTCATGATCTTTCAGATGAAGCTCACCCTGTTGAATCATTTTGTAATGTTCGGAAGACGGAAGGGCAATATCGCTTGCTTTAAATGTCTGAAATTTCACGGCATTGGCCCCGGATTCTGATGCTGCATGGATCATGTCTTTTGCCAGCTCAATATCCCCGTTATGGTTAAATCCGATTTCGGCAATCAGGTACATAGCTCATCCTCCAATATTCAGGTTAAAAAAATCTTTTATGGTTTGGGTTATCATTTGCAGATTTTCTAAAGAAAGGTCCGGATATAACGGCAGGGTTACCATTCTTTCGGAGACTGCATTGGATATTGCAAGCGGATGCGTAAGAATATCCTTGTAATATGAAAACCTGTTCATGTCCGGATAATGAATGCTTGTCTGGATTCCTTTTTGTTTTAAATAATCTATAAAATGGATCCGGTTTGTCCCTTGCGGCAACAAAACAGGAAAAATATGCCCGGAAGTTTTTTTATGGCTGGGAAAATGTTTCCATGGGATTTCTATTTCTTTGATATGTTTTAAATTGTCTATATAGTGCTTTATCAGGAAAATTCTTTTTCCGTTTGCCTGGTCAAGTTTTTTTAGCTGTACAAGACCAAGGGCGGATTTGATTTCATCAATCCGGTAATTTAATCCGGGCATGACTACATCATAGGATATGGTCCTGCCCTCATGGCGGTCTATGGTCATGCTGGTCATCCCGTGGGACCTGAGCAGCATGGCTTTTGAGATATGATCTTCATTTTTTGCAGTGATCATTCCGCCTTCACCGGTAGAAAGATTTTTATTTGAAAAAAAACTGAAACAGCCTATATCTCCCATGGTACCGCATTTTCTGCCGTTATAGGATGCACCGGGAGCATGGGCCGCGTCCTCTATCAAGAACAGGTTGTTTTTTTTGCAAAGGGATGACAGTTCTTCCATATCGCAGGGCCATCCTGCATAATGCATGGCCATGACGGCTTTTGTTGCAGGAGTGATTCTGGATTCAACGGATAAGGGATCGATATTCCAGTCGTCAAAAGATTTTATGTCAGCAAGGACAGGGGTGGCACCAGTGAAGATAACCGTGTTCAAATCAGCCACAAATGTAAGCCCGGGTATGATGACCTCGTCGCCCGGGCCTACCCCGGCACAGAGCAAGGCAATATGAAGGGCTGCTGTCCCGTTTGAAACAGCGCAGCAATGAATATTCTCACCCAGGTATTTGCCGAATTCGGATTCAAAGGCCTTGGTTTTTGGGCCGGCAGTGAGCCATTTGCTGTTTAAAACATCAATGACCGCATCCTGTTCCTCCTGACCGTAGTTCAGATCAAAAAGGGGTATTTTCCACATGTTGACGGTTTCCTGTTTTGTTTAAACTATCCATATTGTTTATTGCCTGGTTCAATGTCATGGTCCAGGGTTCCTGGTTTTTTTGGGAATTGATGATTCCTGATACTCTCTTAAAATCATCTTGAGTATCCACCGACATATTCAAATCCGGTCTAAAAAGCTTTCCTTTGGCATGGATCGATTCAAGGTGAAATTTTTCCGGATTTTTCAAAATATAATTATTGATATGTTCGCGATCCAAAGGATCTGTTGTAATGGTGCCAAGAAAATTGAGCACATGGTTTGAGAAAACATCAACCCCTGCACCATAAGGGAAGGATTCTGTGTGGACATAATCAAGTCCTTTTTTCCTGAAAAGGGAGACCGACGCCTTTATGATTTCAGGGCAGGTGAGCGGGTTGTCTGCCGTTACCCTGACATTGGTATCGGCAGGGTATGTGGCCACGGTCAAAAGATATCTTGAAAGGACATCATTAAGACTGCCGCGGATAACATGAACATTTTCATATCCCGCCCATGCAGCCACAGTATTGTCTTCTTGGTTTTCGGTGGTAGCAACAACAATGCGGTATGCATCATGGGGCAGGCTTGTTTTGAGCCTGCGGATCAAAAAAGCAAGCAAGGGGATTCCGCGCAAGGGATACATGGCTTTGCCGGGCAGGCGGGTTGAAGAAAACCTGCACTGTATGATGACGTTTGTAACCGGGTTCAGCATGAAAGCTCCGGCAATAAATATCTGACAGGTATAAAAGCCTCAGCAAACGCAACATTGGTTTTCATGCCGTCAATTCTATGTTTGTTTTTTAAATAATCAATCCATACGGTGTTGGTTCTTTTGATCTCAGACTGGTGGGCTCTGACAGCCTCAAGCTTTTGTTCGATGACGTCAGAGATATCGGAATAAAGCGTGGCATGAAACGCCTGGTCGGAATCATACCAATTGCTCTGGTACATCAGGAACCGGGGTATGTGCCGGGCTGCCATCAGAACACTTTTTGCCGTATTCTGGTGGTCCCGGTGGATATCCTTTGTCCAGTGGGAATAGATAGTGTCAATACGGTTTGTTTCAATGATTCGGGTGAGATCCGATGTCAGTTTTTCATCAAACGGGATATAAAAGGTTTTGTAGCTGAGCCCGATTAACCGGGCGCCAATCATTTTTGCGACTTTTTCCCCTTCTTTTTTTGCAGTTTCACTATTTCGTATGATCCTGCCGTCAGGGTCGCTATATCCTGAATCAGAGACGACCACCATCCATACCGTGTCACCGTTTTTAACATGATTGATCAAGCTTCCGCTGCACCCCAGTTCAATGTCGTCATAATGGGCGCCTACTGCAAGTATATTCATGGGTTGAATTCCTATGTTAAGGATATCAAAGATTATAGATATCGGTTTTAAACAGTGAAAGGTTTTCCGGGTTGAGATACCATTCAATACATTTTTTCAGTCCCTTTTCAAATCCTTCAAGTCCTGCATATTCCGGTTGCCAGCCGGTCATTGCCTTTATCTTGCTGTTGTCTGCCCACAAGCGGTTGACCTCGCTTTTTTCAGGCCTTAACCGCTGTTCATCTGATATGATTTCAATTTTTGCGTTCATCAGCCGGGCAATGGTGTTTGCCGTATCGTTTATGGAAATTTCAAAATTGCTGCCAGCATTCAGGGTCTCTCCAACGGTTTGGTCTGATTCCGCCGTTTTAATAAATGCTTCTGTGATGTCATCCACAAAATTAAAATCCCTGGTCGGGGTGATGGCACCCAATTTTATGGTTTGATTGCCGGTGGATATCTGGGTAATAAGGGTTGGAATAACTGCGCGAAGCGATTGCCGGGGGCCATAGGTGTTAAATGGACGGAGGGTCGCAACCGGCAGGTTAAAGGATGTAAAAAACGACCAGGCAATCTGGTCTGCTCCGATCTTTGAGGCCGAATAGGGGGATTGCCCCTGCAGCGGATGATCTTCAGTTATGGGAACAAACCTGGCTGTGCCGTAAACCTCACTGGTTGAGGTATGAATGATTTTTTCAATTCCATGGGTCCTTGCCGCCTGCATGACGTTTAAAGTCCCTTTGATATTGGTGTCAATATAGGTGGCAGGAGAATGGTAGGAATAGGGAATGGCAA
>MGTJ01000081.1 GCA_001799395.1 Desulfobacterales bacterium RIFOXYA12_FULL_46_15
CCTATCCCGATATAACTCCTTCATGTCCGGAGAAAGAAGGATGGATTCAATTTTTGTTCCGCCAAGATCAACACCGATTCTGTATTTATTCATGGATGGCAACTTTATTTTTCTTGTTATGGGACGACCATCATAAATTTTACCCCAAATTTCAATATTTCTGAAAGACTCCTATCTATAGCATCAAAAACGGATCAATAAAAGGCTGACTTGCACTCATGAATTGACAAAATTTATTCCATTTTATATTGTTCGTATACAAAGGAGTTAAATATGACCCGAAAATTACCTGATGATGTTCCGGATTGCTTGATATTTCTTCTGGCAAAAGTATATCAAAAAGCCCATGCATCCTTTAAAAAACAATTAACCCCTTACGGGCTTACAAATATGCAGCACCTCTTGCTGGAAAGCCTCTGGTATAAACAGGGGATGACTGCCTCACAGATGGGCAAATTTCTGATCCTTGACAAAGCTACTCTCTCCGATGTCCTTGACAGAATGATAAAAGGTGGATGGATTGAAAAAAAGCCGAATGAAAAGGACAGGCGATTGTTTTCCATTTATACCTCAAAAAAAGCCGATGATTTGAAACAGGATTTGATCATGGAACGCAGGAAAGCTAACGAGGAGATTATGCAAGGATTTTCCTTTGAGGAAAAAATATTATTCAGAAGATTATTGATTGATATTATCAACAAGGATTAAAAGGTTAGTATGCTAACTGAATTAACAATTTAATATCCTAAAAATATAAGGAGGCCGTCATGTATTTATTAAATCCTAAAACACAATCCTTTAACCACCTGGATGATGAATCAAAAGCCATTATGGAAAAAACCATTGCCTATTTTGAAAACAGGGGAAAGAAAAAACTAAAATCAGATTATCACAAAAGAATCTGGTACGCGGATTTTATTCAATTTCTGAAAGAAAATAAAATTTTTTCAACCCTCCTGACACCGGCAAAATATGCAGACGGCGATCCGGATGTACGCTGGGATACAAGAAGAATTTGCGATTTCAATGAGATCTTGAGTTTTTACAATCTGTCTCACTGGTATACCTGGCAGGTCTCCATTCTGGGACTTGGCCCCATCTGGATGAGTAATAATGAAACAATTAAGAAAAAAACCGCTCGATTATTAAAGGGCGGGCACATTTTTGCCTTTGGGTTATCGGAAAAAAGCCATGGGGCAGACCTATATTCTTCTGATATGTCCCTGACCCCTCTTGGAGAGGGCCGATATGTGGCTGATGGGGGGAAATACTATATCGGGAATGCAAACAAGGCCGGGATTGTTTCCACATTCGGAAAGAATTCCGAGACCGGCGATTATGTTTTCTTTGCAGTAAACCCTGAACATGAGAATTATGACCTGGTTCAAAATGTGGTTGAATGGGAAAGCTATGTGGCGGAATATGCCTTGACCGGGTACCAGGTCAGTGATGAGGATATCCTTTCAACAGGCCGGGACGCATGGGATTCGGCATTGAACACCATCAATATAGGGAAATTCAATCTTGGCTGGGCATCCATCGGCATTTGTACCCATGCATTTTATGAAGCCCTTAACCATGCCGCCAACAGGAATCTATACGGTAAATGGGTGACGGATTTTCCGCACATCCGGCAGATGTTTGTGGATGCCTACACAAGGCTTACAGCCATGAAACTTTTTTCCCTGCGGGCTGCGGATTATTTCAGAAGCGCCTCTAAAGATGACCGGCGATACCTCTTATACAATCCCATGGTGAAGATGAAGGTGCCCAGCCAGGGAGAAACCGTCATCAACCTCCTATGGGATGTCATTGCAGCAAAGGGATTTGAAAAGGATGGGTATTTTGAAATGGCGGCTACAGATATCAGGGCACTTCCCAAGCTTGAGGGAACCGTTCATGTGAATATGGCCCTGATTATCAAATTCATGGCGAATTATTTTTTCAATCCGGGCCGATTCCCTGAAATTGAAAAAAGGGACGATTCAAACTGTGATGAATTCCTGTTTGACCAGGGAGAAACAAAAGGGCTTGGGAAAATCCGGTTTCATGATTTTAATATCGCTTATAACAGTTTGGATCTTCCGAATATTAATATATTTAAAGAGCAGATCGCCCTTTTAATGGAAATGCTCATAAAAGCCGCACCAGATGAAAACCAGTCTAAAAATATGGATTTCCTATTATATCTTGGTGAAATGTTTACACTTGTAGCCTATGGGCAACTGATCATCGAAAAAATGAATATGGAACAATTTAAAGAAGATCTGCTGGAACAGATTTTTGATTTTATGATCCGGGATTTTTCCGAATTTGCCTTGAAACTATATTCAAAACCGGATACTTCTGACAGTCAGATGGAATATTGCAAAAAAATGATTAAAAAGCCTGTTGTTGATAGAGAAAGGTTTCATAGGATCTGGCAGACCCATGTCATGGCATTAAAGGATACCTATGTCATGAATGACTGATATATATTGCCCCCCGTGTTGCGTAAAGAGTTGCATAATATTGATTTTTATGGTTTATCACTGTCATGAAAAAAAAATATTATGCCTCAAAAAAGGCAAATACCCAAAAAGCAGATAAAATCAATGCCAGCCTGATGCAACCCGGTTCTGATAAATCCTTGAAGCGCGTGTTTGAAAAAATAGGGGTTCCTGTCCGGATGCAGTTTAAACCGGATTTGTTTCAAATACAGGCGCTTCAGGCAACAAAAGATTCCGACTGTCTTGTGACTGCGCCGACAGGTGCGGGTAAGACCTGGATCGCCGAACAAGTCGCCCATGATGTGATAAAAAGAAACGGCAAAGTCTGGTATGCAACACCGCTAAAAGCGTTGACCAATTCAATCCATACACGGTTTTCAAAACTGTTCGGCAGGGAGAATGTCGGAATCCTCACAGGAGACATCAAAGAAAATCCGGATGCAGCCATTGTCATTGGAACCACGGAAATCTTAAGAAACCAGCTTTATGATGCCATGCATGTGGGTGAAAATTTATCCTCAGATCTCATCATTCTGGATGAGGCCCATTTTTTAGGAGATGAGCAGCGGGGGGTAGTCTGGGAAGAAATCATCATTTATCTTCCTGTCCGAATCCCTTTGCTTCTCTTATCCGCTACCATTGGGAACCCTTTATCCATTGCAGAATGGCTTGAATCCATCCGGGGGAAAAAATGCCGGGTGATTAAGGTCCATGAGCGGCCTGTTCCCCTGTTCCCGCTTTTTTTACATTCGTCCGGCACGCTTTTCCCTCTGACAGAGGAACAGGAATCCGATCAAAAAAAAATCCTCTATAAAAAAATATCAAAACTTGCCGATATGAAAAACAGGCCGGCGATGTCGCATAATGAAAAACTTCCGCCGTTTGGTGATATTCTTCATATTCTTCACACCTATGATCTTCTTCCTGCCATTTTTTTCTTAAAATCAAGGGCTGACTGTGATCAGGCCATAAAACTCTGTAATTCAAAACTATTGCTAAAAAGCCCGGAAAGAAAAAAAGCCCTGATGGATAAAATAGATGATCTGGTCTCCAATCACCCCCACCTGAAAAGCCACAACCAGAGGCCCTATCTTGAAAGAACAGCAACGGCATCCCATCACAGCGGCCATCTCCCGGCCTGGAAAGCTGTAGTGGAAACCCTGATGGCAGGGGGTTTTTTAGATGCCATGTTTGCAACCTCCACTGTGGCGGCTGGAGTGAATTTTCCTGCGCGCTCCGTTGTCATCCTGAATTCCGACAGGTTCAACGGGGTTGAATTCATGCCCTTGAACCCCAGCGAACTTCAGCAGATGTCGGGCAGGGCCGGAAGAAGAGGAATGGATAATATCGGTTTTTGTATCGTTATGCCCGGTAAATTCATGGACTTGAACCACATCGTAAAATTGATGAATTCTCCGCCTTCCGATATTGAGAGTCAGATCACTATCAATTTCTCCATGGTCCTAAACCTTCTTTTATCCCATGGACCCGACCAGATCAAACTGCTCCTTGAAAAGTCCTTTGCCTCCCATCAGATCCGGTCCGGAAAAAAAAGGGGAAAAACAGCCAGGAAAAGATTTGGAACGGATCTTGAACTGCTCTGGATTGATTTTATGGAACATATGGATTTTCTTCTCTCTGAAAAATTTGTTACAGATGAGGGAAAGCTGACCGAAGACGGTCTATGGGCATCCAAGCTCCGGATTGACTCCCCGATTCTGGTGGCCCAGAGTATTAGGAACAATTTTCTGCCTCAAACAGACCCTGCCCTTTTGGCTGCCATTATCAGTTCTTTTGTCAATGAAAGGGAATTTAATGATGAGCCCTTGCACAACCAGGCCCTTCCCAAGGCATTGAAAGATGTTTTCCTTGATATCAGAAAAGGGTTGAAACCCTTTGCAGTTAACATGCTGAAAAAAGGGTTCAGTGCTCCCAACCTCTTTATTCAGCCAAGCCTTTTGCTCTATTTCTGGGCACATCATGAACCCTGGGAAAATATCTGTACGCTTTATGATTTTGCAGAGGGTGATCTCGCCCGGTTAATCATGAGAACAGGTGAAAACTTAAGACAGATCTCCAAACTCGAAGAAACTTTTCCTGAACTTGCAAAAACAGCAAGACAAGCCATTGATCTTATATTAAAAGAACCTGTAGTAACATATTAGAATCAAATTAAACCAAAAGTTTAAAGGAGAATATCATGAAACAGATTATTGCAAAAAAAGCACCTGCTGCCATAGGCCCATACTGCCACGCGGTTGTCCATGGCGATCTTATGTTTTGTTCCGGTCAGATCCCCCTTGATCCCGAAACCATGACCATTGTGGGAGAAACCATTGAAGAACAGACCCGCCAGGTAATGAAAAATATTGAGGCTGTACTTTCGGAAATTGGAACAACTCTAAATAAAATTATTAAGACCACCATCTTCCTGAAATCCATGGATGATTTTTTACAAATGAATCAAATTTATGAAGCCTGCCTCAAAGGTCATAAACCGGCCCGGTCTACCGTTGAAGTGGCAAGGCTGCCAAAGGATGTCCGGATTGAAATAGAATGTATTGCCGCTATTGAATAAGGAGCAAAAAAAATGACCGAAGATACTAAAAAAATAATCTATTCCATGATGAATGTGGGTAAATTTCATGGACAGAAACAAGTCCTTAAAAATATTTCCCTTTCCTATTTTTATGGAGCGAAGATAGGAGTGCTGGGCCTGAACGGTTCAGGGAAGAGTTCACTCCTCAGAATCATGGCCGGGGTTGACAAGGAATTCGCCGGAGAGACTATTCTTTCAAAAGGATTTACCATTGGCTATCTTGAGCAGGAACCCCTTGTGGACAGTAAAAAAACAGTCAGGGAGGTTGTTGAGGAAGGGGTTAAGGAAACAGTGGATTTATTAAATGAATATGAAACCATTTCTGCAGAATTTGCCAATCCCATGTCTGATGATGAAATGGACAAACTTCTGGAAAAGCAGGGTAAACTGCAGGAGAAACTGGATCGGATCAATGCCTGGGACCTTGATTCCAGGTTGAAAATGGCCATGGATGCTTTGCGGTGCCCGGACAAAAATACTCCGGTCGATGTGATTTCAGGTGGAGAAAAAAGGCGGGTAGCCCTCTGCCGTCTTTTGCTTCAGAAACCCGATATCCTCTTACTGGATGAGCCCACCAACCACCTGGACGCTGAATCCGTTTCCTGGCTCGAAGAACATCTGAACCGCTACGAAGGCACGGTGATTGCCGTCACCCATGACCGGTATTTCCTCGATAATGTGGCCGGATGGATTCTTGAGCTTGACCGGGGAGAAGGAATACCGTGGAAAGGCAATTATTCGTCCTGGCTGGATCAGAAACAAAAACGCCTGGCACAGGAGCAGAAATCCGAATCCAAACGTCAGCAGACCCTGCAAAGAGAGCTTGAATGGATCAATATGTCGCCAAAGGGCAGAAGAGCAAAACCCAAAGCCAGGATAACGGCCTATGAAGACCTTTTGAAAAAAGACAGCAAACAGCAGGAAAACGTTCTTGAAATATTTATTCCGCCCGGCCCCCGCCTTGGGGATAAAGTCGTTGTAGCGGATGAAGTATCCAAAGGCTATGATAACAAGCTCCTGGTCGAAAAGATGAGTTTCGTTATTCCGCCGGGCGGGATTATCGGGGTTATCGGACCCAATGGTGCCGGCAAAACAACTCTTTTCAACATGATTACCAGGCGGGAAAAACCGGATTCAGGAACCATTGAAACCGGGCAGACCGTAAAGTTTGCCTATGTGGACCAGGAAAGGGATACGCTTGATCCTGAAAAAACCATATTTGAAACCATCACCGGCGGCACTGAAAAAATGCTCATCGGCGGAAGAGAGATCAATTCCAGGGCTTATGTGGCTAAATTCAATTTTTCAGGCCAGGACCAGCAAAAAAAAGTAAAGGAAATCTCAGGCGGTGAAAGAAACCGTGTCCATCTTGCCACCCTGCTCAAAAAAGAAGCCAATGTGCTGCTTCTGGATGAGCCCACCAATGATCTCGACGTCAATACGCTGAGAGCCCTGGAAGAAGCCCTTGAAAATTTTGCAGGGTGTGCTGTGATCATCAGTCATGACCGGTGGTTCCTGGACAGGATTGCAACCCATATCCTGGCCTTTGAGGGTGACAGCCAGACCCTGTTTTTTGAAGGGTCTTATTCCGAATATGAAAAAGACAGGAAAAAAAGGCTTGGCATTAAGGCAGATCAGCCGGCTCGTATCAAATACCGGCAACTCACACGATAGGGATATTTTGAAACCGTCAATATTCACCAAAGGGGCCTTGCAGATCCATATTGCTGTTTTTCTTTTCGGATTTGCAGGGCTTTTTGGGAAATTTCTGTCCTGCAGCCCCTTGTATATTGTACTGGGGCGAACTTTTTTTGCATTTATAACTCTTTATCTCTATGCCCGCCTTGTGTCCAAAACCATCCTTCTGTCTTTTGGAAAAAAAGAATTTTTCTTTTTTATTCTGCAGGGCATCCTTCTTGCCGCCCACTGGTGGTCTTTCTTTTTTTCCATACAGATATCCAGCGTTGCCGTAGGTCTCGTCACTTTCTCAACCTTTCCCCTATTTGTGACCTTTCTTGAACCCTTGTGTTTCAAAGAAAAATTAAAACCCGTGGATATTGTAATTGCAGGTGCTGTTTTTATCGGGATTCTTCTTGTCATTCCGGAATTTGATTTTTCAAACAATATCACCAGGGGAGGATTTTACGGGATCATTTCAGGGTTAACTTTTGCTGTCCTGGCCCTTGTAAACAGGAGGAATGCAAGAATATCCGATCCCATTGCCGTTGCTTTTTACCAGAATCTGTTTGCCGCCCTTTTCTTAGTCTTCCCAGTGCTTTTTCTGAAAATACCCATGCCGCTTTTTTCCGATCTTCCCGATCTCATCTTTCTAGGTGTGGTCTGCACCGCTCTTTCACATACCCTTTTCATCAAATCCCTCAGTTACATAAGGGCACAGACGGCTTCGGTCATTGCAGGCTTAGAACCGGTTTACGGGATTATCCTTGCCTTTTTCATTTTAAATGAAACCCCGGGAATCCGGACGCTGATCGGCGGGATGGTCATCATTGGAACAACCTTAGTTGCAGGACATATAAGCAGGCAGGAAAAAATAAAACCATCATAGAAACAGACATCTTTTATCTATTTTCGCATGGCCAAGATCCGGCTCCCGTCAATAGCCGGTTTATTGCTTCAATATATTCCAGGGTCCGGCAGGGTTTTGGAAGATAGGAAAGTCTTTTGTCGCTGAGCTTTAAATACTGTATGGATTCTATAAACTCAATATTCCCGGAAATCAGCAGAACCGGGATGGTTTTGCTCTGTTTTCTGATATGGTGATATACGTCCATGCCGTTGTATTTACCCGGCAGCATATAATCCAGGCTGATAAGATCATAATTTCCCCTGCTGAAAAAATCCATGGCCATCTGACCGTTATATGCAATATCCACTCTGTGTTCATAAGGTTTAGCAGACAGGATGCCGTACTGAACATTGGAAATGACCTGCTCATCTTCCACAACAAGAATCTGTTTTTCCTTTACCACCTCCATTTTTTCATCATCTTTTTTTTCACCGGCAGCCAGTTTATCCTGAAGAACCGGAAATGACAGGAGAAATTTTGTCCCTTTGAAGGAATGGGAATCAAATGAAACAGTTCCCTTGTGTTTATCCATGATTCTTTTCACATTGGAAAGACCGTATCCGGTGCCCTTGATCCAGGGTTGATAGGAGCAGGTCATATCTTTCCCTCCTTTCAGGCTGAAGGCAGGGTCATAGATTCTTTCCTTGAACTCATAGGGAATTCCGCATCCGTTATCTTTAACTTCGATAATGAGATTCTTCCCTTCTAAAAACACCTTAACCTCTATTTCAGGATTCCCGGATTTACTTACAGCATGGATTGCATTCAACATCAGACTTACAACAGCAGTCTCAAACATATCCGGGTCTGCAGCCAGTTCAAAAATCTCCTCGCTGATCTTAAGGCTGACTGAAACCCCCTGAAGATCCTTTTGCATGATGCACATCACTCTGTCGAGTTTTTCCCTTAGATTAAAAAGGGAATAAAAAGGCTCTTTGTTTTTTGCAAATGTGGTCAGGTTTTGTGTCAGGGCCTTGCCCCGTTCGATCTGTGAAAGGATATCCTTAAGATATTGCCGGGTATCCTCTTGCCGGCAGTCCATCATGGCAAGCTCGGAAAGCCCCATGACAGCCCCTAGGATATTGTTGAAATCATGGGCCATTTTTCCGGCCACCTGGCCGATCAATGCATTTTTTTCATTTTCGGAAATGCATTTTTGTGCCTGTTCACAAGCTGCTTCGTTTTTTTTTGCCTCTGTGACATCCCTTGCGTATCCCACTGTTGCAATCATTTTTCCTGTTTCATCAAACAAAGGAGCTTTAAATACATCCAGCAAAAGATAAGTCCCCCTGACCAGCCCTTCTTCGAAGAATCGTTCCGGTTTTCCTGACTGTTTGACAACATGGTCGGAATTGACACCAATATCCCCAAACGTATGATGGTAACCTTTTTCTTTTTCTTTTGCTGCGAAATACAGATCGGTTTTTCCCAGGGCTCCGTTAATATTGTCACATTTGAGAAGCCTGCCGCACATGGCTTTATTGACAAAAAGATATCTGTCTTCCATGTCTTTTGCCCAGAAAAAATCAGGAAGTGTATCCAGAAGGAGGGGGAGGAATTTTGAGAAAGACTCGAATATGGCTATAGGATCGCCTTGGCATGATCCGGAGGGACCGGTTCCGGTTCTCCGGAGTTGATCTTTTGGTTCATTCCAACCCGGCTCTTTATTCATTCAAATCCTTGAATTTGGATCGTCAGCATCTGGTATAAAGTAAAAAGCAGAAAAACAGACCATAATCATTGCAATGTATTCATCTAAGCTATTTTTTAGACCTATGTAAATAATTAAAAAAGAAGGTAGAAAATAGGTATATTCCCTACCAATTTTTAAGTGTATCCTCAGATTTGATATATGCGGCAAGGTTGAGCCCGCTGGCTGTCAGCTTTAATTTTTTTCTCATATTTTTCCTGTGTGTATTCACGGTCTGAATTGAAAGACAAAGCATTTCAGCAATATCTTTCGAGTTGCAGCCCTGGAGAATCAGGTTACAGATTTCAAGCTCCCTTGAAGAAAGGATGGACATTTTTTTTGCAGTTTCACTGGACAGTGGAGAAATAATTTCCTGTAAATTATGTAACACCGCCTGTAAATAGCGTTTGTCAGCTTCAGTGCCGTTGGTCTGTATCCTACCGATCAATGGAAGAATCAAACTCTGAACTTTTTTATATATCTCATCCCTTATTTCCTGTTTTTCTTTTTCCCGCTGATCAAGCAACTGCTTCAGCGTAATATTTTTTTCAGCAAGGAGAATGTTTTTCTTTGAAATTTCTTTTTCAATATATTTACGTTCCCTGATTTCCCGATCCCCTTTTACTGAATATTCATCGGTTAACTGTATTATTTTTTCTTTGCAGGAAATGAGTTCTTTTCGGGTTGCCTCAAGTTCCTTTATGGAAAGTGCAGCCATGTCGAGATAATTTTTCTGCCCTGGTTCAAGGGTGCTTCCTGAGAAAAAAAAAGGGGTGTCCCCATCACTATCCGGTTGACCGGTAATATTTCTGAAATACCCTAAAAATGCAGGCTTACTGTTCCAGAATCCTTTAATCATGACTGTTTCAACAGGAATCATTACACCTGTTACAGCCACAATCGGACTATTATAAAAAATAAAATTTTGATTCCTCAAGACCTTAAGCTGCTCGTGGATATTCTTTTGATGTGTATCAGGATAAAGCGAAATCAAAGATTTCCCGATCAATTCGTCTTTGGGATATCCAAGAGTTTCAACCAGATAAGGATTTACATCTAGAATTTCGCCCTGATGATTGAGTATCCATAGGAAACAGGATGTGGAGTCAAAAGAAACACAACGACTCCTGCCTGTTTCCTCCGGGGTGCTCATGCTGCACCCCCCCAAATTCTGTATATAAACACGTCTCTCCCTTACATATGTCGTTAAGGCCCTGATGCTTCCTTTCGGCACCCTTCGGCTCAAATCATTTCGTCATTCAGCCGCGATGTCCGATTGAAATATAATATGCCTTATTGGTTTTACTGCTTGGGTTTAATATGATCGGTTCCTAAATTTTTGTAAATGCGCAAAAAACAAGGTATTTATTAGGTATATAGAATACCCAGTAAATTTATAACCAAACTTGTTTTCGTAATCAACGCTTAATAATCAAAGATATAAATTTAGATGGTTAAGACCTCATTATCAAGCAATGTGGCAAATTAAATTCCCATAAATACCATAAAATGTCAATTTTTTATTTCAATGACGGAAGTCCTTAAAAAAAAGCAGGGCCAGACGCCTTTAGCAGAGATGGGTTTTATCATCCCGGATTCCGGGATGATATTACAACATGGAATCCGGGATGATATGATAAAAAGAATTTAATACCGGCCGAGAATCCTTAAATTTTCAGATTTTTCCTTTAACCTGTCCATGACCGGTCCAAACTCAGGATCTTCCATATCAGCTTCAAGATCGGCATAGAACATATATTCCCAGGGTTTTCCCAGCATGGGCCGGGACTCAAGCTTAACCAGGTTGATTTCATATTCTGAAAATACCTTCATGACTTCGAACAAGGCTCCGGGTTTATTTCCTGTGGAAAAGATAATGGAAGTTTTCGTCACTTTTTTATGCCCTGTTTTTTCCTTGGCAATTATGGCAAACCTTGTATAATTTCTTGGATTATCTTCGATTGACTCTTCCAGGATATTCATATTAAAAATCTCTGCTGCCATGGCTGACCCGATTGCCGCAGCCTGCCTGTCCCCGGAATCCTTGACCTGCCGGACGGCACTGGATGTGGCAGTTACCGGGACCAGTTCAATATCAGGGTATTGATCCAGATAATTTCTGCATTGGGAAAAAGCCGGCGGCGGTGCCAGGATTCTTTTTATTTCACTCTTTAAAACATTTTCATGGGCAATCAGCGTATGTTTTACGCGTATGGTAATTTCACCGATAATTTTCAGATTATATTCCTGTAACAGATCATAATTTTCATGAATAGACCCTGAAAGCGAATTCTCCAGCGGGATCACACCATACTGACAATTACCTTTCCGGACTGAATTAAAAATATCCCGAAAAGTTTTCATAGGCACAGGCTTTATTTCGTCACCGAAATATCCAAGACTTGCCTTATGACTGTAAGCACCATATTCGCCGATGAAAGCCGCGGTTTTTGAGTCTTTTGAATCAAGGTTATTGATCATCTCGGATTTTTTCAGATAATCAAAATCCAGTTGTTTACCGACCACAGGGGCAATCACATAAATATCCCGGGCCAATTGTCCGAACTGCTCCGGGTATAAACTCTGGGCCCCGTCAGAAAGTGCTTTATCCGGATTATTATGGACTTCGATCATCAGCGCGTCTGCTCCTGCAGCCACGGCTGCCCTGGCCATGGGGCTGACTTTTTCACGTATCCCGGTTGCATGGCTTGGATCAATGATGATGGGCAGATGGGTTAATTTTCTCAAAACCGGTATGGCAGATAAATCAAGCGTATTGCGGGTATAGGGTTCAAAGGTCCGAATGCCCCGTTCGCAAAGAATAATATGATTGTTTCCTTCGGCCATGATGTATTCGGCAGACATGAGCCATTCCTGGATTGTGGAGGCAAGCCCCCGCTTTAGAACAACCGGCATACCCATCCGCCCGACACATTTCAAAAGCTCAAAATTCTGCATATTGCGGGCACCGATCTGAACCGCATCTACATATTTCATCATCAGGTCTGCCTGGGATACGGATGTAATTTCCGTAACCACCCCAAGACCGGTTT
>MGTJ01000082.1:0-382 GCA_001799395.1 Desulfobacterales bacterium RIFOXYA12_FULL_46_15
CGATGGCAGGAACAACTGTTGTTGCTCCGATACCGGCCACGTCAGGCCATGCCGGGTTTGAAACGCTCATGATAACATTCTCGACTTCCTGATCAATGGCATAAGCTGTGTCACCTTTAAAATGCCGCGCAAAGGCATGGAAAGTAGAGGTATCTGTAGCGTCATTCACATCATTTACGAGTGCAACCATATTTGGGCCAAGCGCAATTGGAATGGCTAAACTTCTAAGAGTGTCAGTTGTTCGTCCGGCTAACCTTGCTCCTTGTACAGGGGCTGCTCCGCCAATGGCTGCGACAAGAAGAGCCGGAACAGTGGCCGTGTCTGCGACAGCACCTGTGAGAGAACCTGTACATGCAGCAGTAAGTAGTGCAGCAGCAGCCTC
>MGTJ01000082.1:463-12386 GCA_001799395.1 Desulfobacterales bacterium RIFOXYA12_FULL_46_15
ATTGTAGGATCTGAGCCGATATGCCTGGAACTGCGGCACGGCAATGGCTGCAAGAATACCGATGATGGCGACAACGATCATTAGTTCGATCAGGGTAAAACCTTTGGTGTTGTTAAATTTTTTAATCATGACGACCTCCTGTTTTTTGGTTTTTGGTGTTGAACGATTTTTTTTGGGTTTCGTTGCAGGCTATTATAGCAAAGGTCATGCCATAGGCTGTATTTCTTGTTTTTATATCGTAATTTCAAATCGTTGAAATATTATTAAAAAAGAGCGTAAATAAATTGCCCCAAAATAGAGGTGATTTGTTACAAATGTTGTAAGGTATATGACATTTTTTGTAAGGATCTGATTTAGATTTCTCTTAAAGGTCTTGTGTTTGACATTTCCGGCAAATCGTTTTAGAAATGGCTTTATTATATTTAGGATATTAAATCCGGGGGAATAATGATTTTCCAGAACAAACATATTCTTCTCTGTATTACCGGCGGTATTGCCGCCTATAAATCGGTTGAACTGTTAAGGCTATTAAAGAAAGCCGGAGCCGGTGTAACCGTCATCATGACGGAGAGTGCAAAGAAATTTGTAGGCATCACCACTTTTGAGGTCTTAT
Organism: Desulfobacterales bacterium RIFOXYA12_FULL_46_15; assembly: GCA_001799395.1. Lineage (GTDB taxonomy): Bacteria > Desulfobacterota > Desulfobacteria > Desulfobacterales > Desulfobacteraceae > Desulfobacula. Next base: position 1,077 of record MGTJ01000082.1, read on the forward strand.
CTGAAAACCCGGTTTTATCCGATCTTTATTTTGATACAGAGGCTTCGGTAAAGCACATTGATCTTGCCAAAAGGGCGGATGCTGTCGTTGTTGCGCCGGCAACGGCCAATACCATTGCAAAGCTTGCGGCCGGTATTGCCGACAATGCCTTGACCACAACCCTTTTGGCAGTCACCTGTCCTGTCATGGTATGCCCGTCTATGAATACGGATATGTACCAGAACCTGAGAGTCCAGAGAAATCTGGATATCCTGGAAAAAGACGGCTGGCACATCCTTGATCCGGACAGCGGGGTCCTTGCCTGCAAAACCACGGGCGCTGGCCGGCTGCCCGAGCCCTGGTTTATCGCTGACCGGATTGAAGCCATGCTGACCCGAAAAGATCTGAAGGGAAAAAGGGTCCTTATTTCCGCCGGGCCTACAGTGGAAGCCATTGATCCGGTCCGGTATGTCAGCAACCATTCATCAGGCAAGATGGGATATGCCATTGCCAAAGCAGCAGAAAAAAGAGGTGCTGAGGTTACCCTTGTTTCAGGGCCGGTCCATTTGGAAACACCTGTTGGTGTGGAACGGATTAATATTGAAACTTGTGATGAAATGGCGGCCCGGATGCTCTCATACCTGAATGATGCCGATATTATCATTAAGGTTGCGGCAGTGGCAGATTATAAGCCGGTTGATCCAAAATCAGGCAAGATAAAGAAAAAAGCAGGCAATACGGAACTAATCCTGAACATGGTTGAAAATCCTGATATTTTAAAGCTTATAGGCGAAAGAAAAACAAAAAAGCAGTTTCTTGTAGGGTTTGCTGCAGAAACCGAAGATCTTGAAAAAAATGCAGCTTTAAAAATCAAGAAAAAAAATCTGGATATGATTGCAGCCAATCTGGTGGGGTCCAAAGATTCCGGTTTTAAGGCTGATACAAATAAGGTCAAGCTGATTTTCAAGGACGGGTCATCTTTGGATATTCCCTTAATGGAAAAAGAAGAACTGGCAAACATCCTGATCGATACTATTCTTGAAAAAATGAGATAAGACTTGGATGAATTCTCAGATTTCCATTGATCCTGCTTCAGTAAAGACTGAACTGCTGGATGTCATAAAAAATTTTTCAAGATACCTTTCCTCCCGGAAACAAAGCGGGATTGTATTCCCGGAAATTTCTGAAAAGTCAAAAGCCGTTATCCAAAGCTGGGGAAAAGATCTTTTGCCACCTGTTCCCTTTTTATGCCAGGGGCCTGAAAATGCCAAAATTTTTATTATTGACAGCCAGGCTTTTTTTTTCAATGGAGAACCCGGGCAATTGCTGACACGGATACTTACGGCCATGGGCCTGGCTGTCGGGGATGTGTTGATCTGCAATTGTGATGTGCCGGGGGCTGTACAAAAAAAAATCAGAAAAGTCATGCCGAAAATGATCATCACTCTTGGTGAAGAAGCCGGCAGGGTTTTGTTAGGTCCCGGGTTTTGTCTTAAAGAACTGCGTGGAAAATTGAATGAATTTGATGGAATAAAGGTTATGCCGACCTTTCATCCATCCCTTCTATTGGACCAGCCTCAATACAAACGCCAGGTCTGGGAAGACATGAAGCTTGTGATGAAATATGCAGGACTTAAAAATGGCGCTTAATGAATTCATTGAAACCCTTAATGCTGAAAAAGGATATTCTCCCCATACCTGCCGGGCTTACCGGGCAGATATCTCAGAATTTATCGGGTTTACTGTAGAAACTGAAATTTCTAAAGAAACCGATAATGAAGCCCTTTTTTTAAACCGGTTGGCATTGATAGATAAGATTTCCGTCAGAAACTATCTTGCCTGGCTCGTAAAAGCCGGAAAATCAAAACGGACCATTGCAAGAAAACTTTCCTCATTAAAAGCTTTTTTTAATTATCTTGTGAGATCGGGTCGTATAGCAGCGAGCCCTGCAGATATGATTCCTTTTCCAAAACTGGAAAAAAATATACCAAGATTTTTAAGCATTGATGATCTTTTCTATCTCCTTGATTCCATCAAAACTGACACATGGTTTGACAAGCGCAATCTGGCCATGTTCGAAACCTTTTATTCCACCGGCATGAGGGTTTCGGAAATAGAAGGCATGGATATGGATGACATTGACTTTGAAAATCAAATGATTAAAGTCCTTGGAAAAGGTTCAAAAGAGCGGATCGTGCCGGTTGGAAAAAGAGCCTTGGATGCTGTCAGGGAATACAGGATGTCTTTAAGAGAATATGTGATCCCGGTTTTTGTGAATAAAGATTTTTCAAGATTGAGTTCCCGATCCATCCATCGGATTCTGGATAAAATTGTGAGAGATTGTCAATTAAACGTACCGGTTTCTCCGCATACCCTTAGGCATTCCTTTGCAACCCATATGCTGGATTCTGGTGCGGATTTAAGAGGAATCCAGGAAATTCTCGGCCATGTTAGTCTTTCCACAACCCAGGTGTATACTCATGTGAGCATGGACAGGCTTATGCAGGTTTATGATAAAGCGCATCCCAGAAGGTAAAAATAATAAGGTATAAAAAAAATGAATAATGAAATATTTCACGGGACTACCATTCTTGCTGTAAAACATAAAAATTCACTGGTTGTGGCCGGTGACGGGCAGGTCACCCTGGGCAGCATAGTTACCAAGCATAAGGCCAAAAAAGTCAGAAGAATTTATAACGGTAAAATCATTACCGGATTTGCAGGTGCTACGGCCGATGCATTGACCTTGTCTGAAAAACTTGAAGAAAAGCTTGAACGATATAACGGAAGCTTGACCCGGGCATGCGTGGAACTGGCAAGGGAATGGCGTACCGATAAATATCTGAGACGGCTGGAAGCTATGATGATCGCGGCGGATAAGGATATCATGTATCTTTTGTCCGGCAACGGGGATGTGATTGAGCCTGACGGCGGGGTCATCAGTATCGGTTCTGGCAGCACAGCCGCGCAGTCTGCAGCCATCGCTCTGATTGAGAATACAGATCTTGATCCAAGGGCAATTGTGGAAAAAGCAATGAAAATAGCTGCGGACCTGTGTATTTACACCAATCATCATATTACGGTGGAAGAATTCAACAATATAAATTTATAACCGGATAAAAAAGAGAATAAATCCATATGAAAGATTTAAAACCAGGCGAGATTGTCAAAGAACTGGACAAATATATTATCGGTCAGAAAAATGCAAAAAAATCCGTTGCCATTGCCTTGAGAAACAGATGGAGACGACGTCAGGTTGAAAAAGACCTTCAGGATGAAATTGCACCAAAAAATATTATTCTTATCGGGCCCACTGGCGTAGGCAAGACGGAAATTGCACGACGGCTTGCCAACCTGACGGACTCTCCATTTTATAAGGTGGAAGCCTCCAAATTTACAGAAGTGGGATATGTGGGCCGTGATGTTGAATCCATGATCCGGGATCTCGTAGAACTGACCGTCACCCACCTGAAGGCAAGACAGCAGGAAGAAGTTAGGGAAAAGGCCACCCGGATGGCTGAAGAAAGAATTCTGGATCTCCTTTTGCCGGCTTCTTCTTCAAACAGCACAAACATATCCAATGAGATCGAGATTATTACAACCGGAGACGGGGGCACAGACCCTTCCACCTCAACCCGGGAAAAATTGAGAAAAATGCTTCAAAGCGGAAAACTGGATTCAAGACAGATTGATCTTGAAGTGACGGATAAATCCTCCCCCATGGTGGAAATTTTTTCCAATGCCGGTATCGAGGAAATGGGCATTAATATTAAGGATATGCTGGGAAATCTCATGCCGAAAAATACCAAGCGCAGGAAAGTAAAAATTAAAGATGCTCTGAAACTGGTTGCCCAGGAAGAGGCGGCCCATCTTGTGGATATGGAACAGGTTAAAGCAGAGGCTATCACCCTGGTGGAACAGTCCGGGATCATTTTCATTGATGAGATCGATAAAATTGCCAGTAAAGATAAAACCCACGGTCCCGAGGTTTCAAAGGAAGGGGTTCAAAGAGATCTTTTGCCCATCGTAGAAGGCAGCAGCGTTCCCACAAAATATGGCATTGTAAAAACCGATCACATTCTCTTTATTGCCTCAGGTGCATTCCATGTGTCAAAACCGTCGGATCTGATCCCGGAACTTCAGGGCCGGTTTCCCATCAGAGTCGAACTGAATTCCCTGGGGGCGGATGAATTTGTAAGAATTTTAACAGAACCCAAAAATGCGCTTGTGTTGCAATATATAGCTTTGCTAAGAACAGAAGGGGTTGAAATTGAATTTACCGAGGATGCGGTTGAAAAAATAGCTGCGCTTGCCGTTGAAGTGAATTCCTCAACGGAAAATATCGGGGCCAGAAGGCTTCATACCCTGATGGAAAAGCTTCTTGAAGATATTTTATTTATGGCGCCGGATATTGAAGAAAAAAAAATTGTAATTGATGCAGCCTTTGTTGAAAAGCAATTGACGAACATTGTGGGAAATGAGGACCTGACGAGGTATATTTTATGAAAAACAATGTGGCGGATATATTGATTGAGGCCCTGCCGTATATCAAAAATTTTTCCGGCAAAACCATTGTCATCAAATATGGCGGTCATGCAATGGTAGATGATGATCTGAAACAGGATTTTGCCAATGACATCATTCTTTTAAAATATATCGGGGTAACCCCGGTGATTGTTCACGGCGGCGGCCCCCAGATCAATAAAGTGCTCAATGCCATGGGAATCACTTCCAGATTTATCCGGGGCATGCGGTATACGGATGATGAAACCATGGATGTGGTTGAAATGGTGCTCGGCGGTAAAATCAACAAGGATATTGTGGCAAGGATTAACCGCCAGGGCGGAAAGGCTGTGGGGTTGACCGGCAAGGACGGCATGCTGATCACGGCCGTAAAAATGACCATTTACCACCAGGAAGATGAAAATAAACCACCTGAAATTATTGATCCTGGCATGGTAGGGGACGTTGAACATATCAATCCTGATATCATTCATACCCTGACGTCCCAGGGATTTATCCCTGTCATTGCACCGGTCGGGTTTGGGAAAAACGGTGAGACTTATAATATCAATGCCGATGTGGTGGCATCAAAAGTGGCCTCTGCTCTGAATGCCGAGAGATTGATCCTGGTCACGGATGTGGACGGAGTGCTGGACAGGAACCAAAAGCTCATTTCTTCACTGAATGCATCATCCATCAAGGATATGATCCTTACAGGGGATATTAAAGGCGGGATGATCCCAAAAGTTGAATGTGCCCTGGACACATTGAAAAGCGGTGTCAAAAAAGCTCATATCATCAATGGAAAAGTTTCCCATGCGGTTTTACTGGAGCTGTTCACCGATTCAGGTATCGGCAGCCAGGTGTGTATAAAATAATCAAAAATATAATATGAGGGTATAAAGTGGATTCAGTCAGCAAAACAGACAAGTTTATTTTTCAGACTTACCAGAGGCAGGGCAAAGCTTTTGTCAAAGGCGAGGGTGTTTTCCTATGGGATGAAGATGGGAAAAAATACACCGATTTTTTAGCCGGTATTGCCGTATGCGGTCTTGGACATTGCCATCCTAAAATTACAGAGGCGATATGTAAACAGGCCTCAACCCTGGTCCATGTGTCCAATCTTTTTTATACAAGGCCCCAGGCAGACCTGGCCGCTCAATTATGTGAAAAAAGCTTTGGTGACAGGGTGTTTTTTGCCAACTCAGGCGCAGAAGCCAATGAGGCAGCGATTAAACTTGCCAGAAGATATTTCCAAAAAAAAGGAGAAAAAAATCGCTTTAAGATCATTACCATGCTCCAGTCCTTTCATGGCCGTACCATGGCAACCTTGACCGCAACAGGTCAGGACAAGGTAAAGGACGGATTTTATCCCCTTCTGGAAGGGTTTTCATATGTGCCGTTTAATGATTTTAAAGCCCTTGAAAAGGAAATTGATGAAACTATCTGTGCCGTAATGCTGGAGCCTGTTCAGGGAGAAGGCGGCATTATTCCGGCAGATGCCGGATATTTAGCGGCTGTCAGGGAACTCTGCACTCAAAAGGGAATTCTGCTGATTTTTGATGAAATCCAGTGTGGGATGGGCCGTTGCGGCCGGCTTTTTGCTCATCAGGTATACAATATCACTCCGGATATCATGACTCTGGCAAAGGCCCTTGGAAACGGTCTTCCCATCGGTGCCATGCTGGCGACCCAAGAGGCTGCCCTTGGGTTTGATTTCGGCAGCCATGCCACAACCTTTGGGGGAACCCCGCTTGCCACGGCAGCAGCACTGGAAGTCCTGAATATTATCGGCAATGATTCTTTTCTATCAGAAGTCCGTCAAAAGGGTGAATATTTCAAGGATCAGCTTTTAAAGTTGAAAGAAAAGCATTCAAGGGTTGTAGCCGTAAGAGGCGAAGGGCTTTTAATCGGCCTGGAAATTGATCAGGATGCTGCCTTTTTTGTCAGGGAATTGATGGAAAAAGGATTTATCATCAATGGAATCCAGGATAAAGTGTTGAGGTTCGCTCCTCCGCTGATTATTGAAAAAACAGATATTGACAAGCTTGTTACAGCGCTGGACAACCTTTTTTAATTGGGGAGAATATTTTGAAAAAAGATTTATTATCACTGCTGGATCTGGAAAAAGATGATTTTGAAACCCTGTTTAAACGAGCGATTCAATTAAAGGAAAGATATGCCAAAGGCATTCTTGATAAATTATTAACCGGTAAAACACTGGGTTTGATTTTTGACAAAAAATCCACAAGAACAAGGGTGGCTTTTGAGACAGCCATGATCCAGCTTGGCGGCCATCCCATATATATGAGCACCCAGGACACCCAGATTTCCAGAAATGAGCCGGCAAAGGATACGGCCAGGGTTCTCTCACGGTATATTGACTGTCTTGCCATGAGAACCTTTGATCATTCTCTTGTTGAAGAATTTGCAAAAAGTTCCACCATCCCTGTTATCAATGCATTGACCGACTCTTTCCATCCCTGCCAGATACTCAGTGATCTCATGACCATTATCGAGTACAAAGGGGGATATGAAGGGATTAAAATCGTCTGGGTGGGGGATGGCAATAATGTGGCCAATTCCTGGGTGAATGCCGCAAGCGTACTGGATCTTGATCTGACGGTGGCCTGCCCGGACGGATTCGGCATTGATGCACATATTATTGAAGCAGCGTCTGCAGGCAATAAATCCCATATCCGGTTTACCAATGATCCTATGAAAGCTGTAAAAGACGCAGATGTGGTTTACACGGATGTCTGGGCCAGTATGGGGGATGAAGATGAATTGTCCAAACGGATTGATGTGTTTAGGGATTTTCAGGTGAACAAATCCCTTTTGTCCCAGGCAAGAAAGGATGTCCTGGTCATGCATTGCCTTCCGGCTCACAGGGGCGAGGAAATTTCCGAGGATGTGCTGGAAGACAAAAACAGCGTGTTCTGGGATCAGGCGGAAAATAAAAGGCATATGCATAAGGCCATACTGGAAAAATTGATCCTGAGAAATTGAAAAGATCATTTATGATTAAGGAACGATATAAAGGAAAACCAATCAAAAATGAGTGAAAAACTATGGGGTGGGAGATTTTCCCAGGATACCGATGAGCTGGTTGAGAAATTTCATGCTTCCATTGATGTGGACAAGCGTCTTTATGAAAGTGATATAGAAGGAAGCATTGCCCATCTGAAGATGTTGGCAAAAGAATCAATTATTACCCGGACGGAAGCAGAAATTCTGATCAAGGGTCTTGGAAAAGTAAAAGAGAAAATTGAAAACAATGAAATAAAGTTTTCTGCAAGCCTTGAAGATATCCACATGCATGTTGAGGATGAATTGGGAAAAGTGGCTGGAGATGTTGCCAGAAAACTTCATACCGGCCGATCCAGAAATGACCAGATTGCCCTGGATGTCAGGATATATTTGAAAAGCGAGATAAAAACCATAATTGACCTGCTGGTTGACTTTCAAAAATCCCTTGTCAGGATGGCCCAAAAATACCCGGATGTGATCATGCCGGGCTATACCCATCTTCAACGAGCCCAGCCCGTTTTGTTTTCACATCATATGATGGCCTATTATGAGATGTTCAAAAGGGATATCGAACGGTTTGAGGATTGTTATAAAAGAACGGATGTCATGCCCCTTGGAGCGGCTGCGCTTGCCGGAACCACATTCCCGTTGAACAGGGAATATACAAGGGAGCTTCTGTCTTTTTCCAAAGTATCGGACAATAGTCTTGATTCTGTATCAGACAGGGATTTTATCATGGAGTTCATCTCCCATGCATCCATCTGTATGATTCATTTTTCAAGGCTTTCAGAAGAATTGGTCCTCTGGTCTTCTTCTGAATTTGCATTTATCACTATTGCGGATTCCTTTACCACAGGGTCCAGTATCATGCCCCAGAAAAAAAATCCTGATGTGGCAGAACTTGTCAGGGGAAAGACCGGAAGGGTTGTGGGAAATCTCATGGCCATTCTCACGGTCATGAAATCTTTGCCCCTGGCTTATAATAAAGACATGCAGGAGGACAAAGAGCCATTATTTGATACTGTGGATACCCTTAAAATATGCACCGATGTCTATACCCGCATGCTTGATAATATTGAAGTCCATACACAAAGAATGTATGATGCATGTAAACAGGGGTTTCTGAATGCAACCGATCTTGCCGATTATCTTGTTTTAAAAGGGATGCCTTTTCGTCATGCCCATGCAGTTGCCGGCAGGGCAGTGGCTTTTGCCCTGAATCAAAAAAAAGAATTGAATGATTTGACTCTTGAAGAATTCAGGGAGTTAAGTGATTTGATTGCACCGGATGTTTATGAATTCATTGCCATTGAAAAAACGGTTGCCAGAAGGATATCCCATGGAGGAACCGGCTTTCAGAATGTAAAACAAGCAGTATCGAAAGCCGCAGGAGAACTTGGTTTATGAAAAAACAAAGGAATGTAGTTGTTTTGTTTTTATTTGTCCTGTGCGGAACGGTTTTCTTTTCATTTTCAGGATGTGGAAAAAAAGGGCCACCTGTGCTGCCTGTCATAAAGGGATACAAAATTGCCCCACCCATTGATTTTAAATTATCGGAAAATGAAAATGAGATTGAACTCACGTGGAATCACAAAATAGATGAAAAAGAGGCGTATATACAACCGGATGGATTTGATATATTTCTGGCAAAGAAGACCTTTGATGCCTGCCAGGGATGTCCCTTTGAATTTCAGAAAATAGGGTCTGTTGCCCTGCCTGCCATGAGATTTGTCATGGGTATCGAAAAAGGATATAAATATTATTTCAGGATTCAGGCAAAAGGAAAAGATAATCTTGTAAGTGAATTTACCAAAACGGTGCTATTTGAAAATAGATAGAAGAAAAGGGGGGTATCCGGCATATTTAAGTATCGGTTCAAATATTGGAAATAAAAAACGAAACCTGGATGATGCCATAAGTCTTTTACGCAAGACAAAAGAAATTGAAGTGATCGCCGTTTCTTCTTTTTATATGACAGAGCCCCAGGATTTTAAAGCTCAGGACTGGTTTTTAAATGCTGCGCTTAAAATAAGTACAAACCTGGGGCCAGAAGCGCTGCTTATTGTTTTAAAAAGTCTGGAAGAAACCATGGACAAGACCGGCAAAAAATTCAGATTCGGTCCCAGGGCCATTGATCTGGATATTATTTATTATAACGACCTTGTTTTTAAAACCGAAACCCTTGAAATTCCTCATCCCAGAATGCATGAAAGATGTTTTGTGCTAGTACCGCTCTGTGACATAGGACCAAAGGAGATTCATCCGGTTTTTAATTTACGGTCCGATGAATTATTAAACAAGATAGAGAAAAAGGAAACCCAAAAGGTGATCCTTCTGAAAGAGGGGAAATAAAATGAAATTTTTTATTGATACGGCAAATATTGATCAGATTAAAGATGCAAATGACATGGGAATGGTGGATGGAGTGACAACCAACCCTTCTTTGATTGCAAAAGAACCCGGCGAATTTAAACAGATTATTGCTAATATTTGTAAAATCGTAAAGGGTCCGGTGAGTGCTGAAGTTATCAGTCTTGAATACGACGGCATGGTAAAAGAAGCAAGGGAACTTGCCAAAATAGCAGACAATATCACCGTAAAAATCCCGATGACGGTGGAAGGACTAAAAGCTGTTAAAACCCTGTCCGGTGAAGGCATCAAGACCAATGTAACCCTGGTTTTTTCAGCCCTTCAGGCACTCATGGCAGCCAAAGCCGGTGCAACTTTTGTCAGCCCCTTTGTCGGGAGGCTGGATGACCTTGCCGAAACAGGCATGGATCTGGTTGAAGAGATTGCTCAGATATATGCTAATTATGATTTTGATACTGAAATTATTGTTGCCAGCGTCAGGAATCCCCTTCATGTTCTGGAATCAGCCCTGATCGGTGCGGATATTGCAACCATTCCCTATGGCGTTTTAAAGAAACTTGCCTCTCATCATATGACGGATAAGGGAATAGAAGCGTTTCTTTCCGACTGGAATAAAAAAAAAGGATAATTTGAGATGGTGCTTTTTCCAGGCAAACTGAAGACAATTTTTCTGACTCCTAATTTTCTGACTATTTCCAGGATTGTTGCCATCCCTGTGATTGTTATCCTGCTGATGTATGAGACAAGGGTCACCACCTTTATTTCCGCCCTGATTTTTTCAATTGCATCCATTACCGACTATTTTGACGGATACCTGGCAAGGACCAGGGGGCTTACTACAAAACTTGGCAAGATCCTTGATCCTCTGGCCGATAAACTCCTGGTGGCCTCAACCCTGGTGATGCTGGTGGACCTTCATTTTATTGATGCATGGATTGCCTGTATCATAATTGGAAGAGAAATTGCCGTTACAAGCCTAAGATGTGTATTGATTGAAAATGGGCAGGATGTGGCAGCTTCATGGCTTGGAAAATACAAAACCGGATTTCAGATTGCCGCCGTTATTCCATTAACCATGCACTACAGCTATCTTGGGATCAATTTTAATTTTATCGGGCAATTTTTCCTTTATGGAGCCCTGATTTATACGATTTGGTCCGGTGTGGACTATTTTATCAATGCAAGGAAATTTCTAACCTTTTAAATTTGCCATTGACAAAAGAGATGTCCGAGTATATAAAATTGCCTTGTTTGCTGAGCGGGAATAACTCAGTGGTAGAGTGCGACCTTGCCAAGGTCGAAGTCGCGGGTTCAAATCCCGTTTCCCGCTCCATATCTTCGGCGGCTTGGCCAAGTGGTAAGGCGACGGCCTGCAAAGCCGTTATTCTCCAGTTCAAATCTGGAAGCCGCCTCCAAAATGAAATCAAG
>MGTJ01000083.1 GCA_001799395.1 Desulfobacterales bacterium RIFOXYA12_FULL_46_15
TCCTTTTGGGCCGTCAGATCAAGATGCCAGTTAGGGAAAATAAAATAATTGCTGTTGTGTTTTGAAATCCAGGTTATTTCCCCCTTGGGGCTCATAAAAGCCTTGCCCGGTTCAAGATCCGGTGAAATAATCCGGGAAATGCCAAGGGGCCAGTTTCCGTAAATAACAACACCCAGGGGCAGCTCGCTTTGCTGAGGAAGAAGCATAAAAGTCTCCTGATCCAGTTCAGGACTGACAATGGCGCCGGAAAATCCCTGATGTTTTAATAAATTAACAGTCATGCTGTTGGCAATATTGCAGAAAGGCCCGGCCCAGATATTCAAATGCCTGGAGCCGGCAAAAAGAGAAATCTGCCAGGGGGAATTCAGAACAAAATCTTTTATTCCTTTTTTTATAGCCCCGGCAATATAATCGGCGCATTTTTTTTCTTCACCTGGAAACAAAACCGGATCCAGCCAGAGCCAGGCTCCGGCCGTGGGCCGGGTCGAATAGTCCTGTTGTGAGATCCACACCCCTTTATCCGTATTCCGGTGTTGAATCCTTTGCCGTCCTCTGACAAGCATGATATCCTTGGTTTCGGCTGGTTTTTTCAAGGGTCTGAGGCAAGGAAAGGGCACTTTTGCCTGATCAATGGGCCGGACCGGTATTTTTTCCACCAGGATAAGCTCTTTATCCAGGGCTTTGATCTCAGCCTCAAGTTCCGGGCCTCTCCGGTCAATGATATAAACCGGGGTTCCGGTTTTTATTTTGAACCTTGACTTTTTGCTTAGATAAAATTTTCCTTTTTTCGGTACGGCCCGGGTCACTTTTTGAATATCGTGGAAGGCATCGTCTTCAGACCCGATTCTCAGGAGGTCAAAAGGAAGAAGTGATTCCCTTGTGGAAAAAAAGGGTGCGGCAGGATCCTGGACCCTTCCTGCAAAAAGTCCTGAACCGGTTTCCGATTCATGGACCAGGGGGTTTATCATCCTCTGGGTCAAAAGCTGATAATGACTGAATTCTCTTCCAAGGGCATATTCAAGATAGGCAAGGGCTTCTTTTTTCTTTTCAGGATTATCTCTTAAGAGTTTATAGGCCTTGACCGTATAATAGACATAATGGGGGCTTTTTTTCCTGCCTTCGATTTTAAAAGCCGTGATATTGGGAATTTGTTTTAACACTTTTAAAAGAACGTCTGCAGAAAAATCCATGCATGAAAAATGCCTTCTGGAAATGCCTTTTTGTTCATATATTCTTCTGCAGGGCTGAACACACCGGCCCCGGAGGGCACTTTTCCCTCCAAACCATGAACTCCAGTAGCACCGTCCGGATACAGAATAACATAAAGCGCCGTGGATAAAGACTTCAAGCCCTGTATCGGCCGGGGCGCGAGAAATTGTTTCCTTAATTTCATCAATGGTGAATTCCCTTGGCAGGACAATTCTTTTAAATCCCATTTGACCTGCTGTTTTCAATCCTGAAGGAAAGGTCAGATTGCTTAAGGTGGACAGGTGGAATTCTTTTTTAAATCCTGCTTTTTTTGCAAGGGGTATCATGGAAGGGTCCTGAATGATCAGCGCGTCAGGATCAACATATTCAACCAGTTTGAAAAGAATCCGAAGAGCTTTTTCAAGCTCGGTTTCCTTGATAAGGGAATTAAAAGCTACATAGACCTTGACGTTTCGTTTTCTGGCAAGTTTTGTCAGCCCTGCCAGGTCTTCAATACTGAAATTTTCAGCCTCCATGCGGGCGGAAAATATTTTCAGACCACAATAAACGGCGTCTGCTCCTGCTGCAAGAGCTGCCAGAAATGAATTTTTATCACCTGCCGGAGCAAGAATTTCAGGAAGTCTCAAATTGATTTTAACCTTTTATTGAGTTTGAACATTTTCGAAAGGAGCAGCAATTCATTGATAGCCCCGGCATAATCTTTATTGGTTGCAGGTTTGGAAAGATGGCTGATTTTTTTGTCATTAATCTTTAATTCCTTTATGGATTCAATAAATTCAAGGTTTCCGGAGATAAAAAGCACAGGCAGGGTTTTATCTTCCTGCCGGATATAATGGTATACATCCATTCCGGTTAACTCTCCGGGCAAAACATAATCCAGACTGACAAGATCATATTTTGTTTTTTTCAGGAATTCAATTGCCGTGGATCCGTTTACTGCAATATCCACATGATGCTCAAAAGGTCTTTCCATCAAAACTCTTGCCTGGATTTCAGAAATAGTGGTTTCATCTTCAACAATCAGGATTCGTTTTCCGGTCTGGAGATCATTTTTGGTCACTTCCATGATTTCTTTATCTGTAAGTTTAGTCTTCTGGACGGGCAGCTCAATCCGGAACCGGGTTCCCTTGTTTTCTTCAGAAGTGAAAGATATGGTTCCATGGTGTTTTTCAATATACATCCTGACATTGGACATGCCATATCCCGTACCTTTTATATTTTTCCGATAGGAATTGCTAAGATCATTGCTGCCTTTTAAAGTAAAACCCGGTGTGTAAATACTATCCCGATGCTGTTGCGGGATTCCGCATCCATTGTCTTCAATTTCAAAAAAGATTTTGGGGTTCAAATGATAGGTCCTGATGGTGATGACGGGAGATTCAATTTTGCTTGTGGCATGAATGGAATTTTGAATGAGATTCATCAAAGCGTGTTCAATCATGCCCGGGTCTGCCAGCAAAAGGGGAATGTCGGATTGAAAACAGGTTTTAACCGTAATATGTTCAAGATCCTTTTTCAGAAGATTCAATGCCAGGCTGATTTTATCATTGATATTAAAAAATTCCTGTCTGGGTTCCTGGTCCTTTGCAAAGGCTACCAGGTTTTTGGTCAGATTCCTGCCGCGAAGGGTTTGTTCCAGGATAATTTCAAAGGTCTTGATTATGGATTCATCCCGGCAGTCCATTAAGGATATTTCCGCATTACCCATGATAGCCCCCAGGATATTATTGAAATCATGGGCCATTTTTCCGGCAATCTGTCCCACTAACGCATGTTTTTCCTGGTCTGCAGCATGTTTCTGTGCAATAATTTTTTCCCTGTGGGCCAGTTTTTGGTCAGTAATGTCGATTAAAACCACAATACATTTGGTGACTTCATTTTTCTCGTCCCTTACAGGGGTACAGTTCAGGATCACATCCAATACCAGACCGTCCTTTGTAATAAACTGGGTTTCATACCTTCCGGGAATGCCTTTGAGCCTTTCCGTCCTTGTTTTTTCAGTCATAAGGGCAAAAGTTTCAGTGCTGGTAAATTCTTTCAGGTTTTTACCAATTATTTTATATTCATTATCATATCCCATCATCTGGGCAAAAACCTTGTTGGAATAAATGATGGTTTCATTGAGATCTGTTTCATTGATTCCCACCGATGCCGTTTCCACAAGGGTTCTGAACATTTTTTCGCTTTTTTCAAGATCCTTCTGGGCCTGATTGTATTGAATGGCCGAACCAATGGTTTCCGACGCTATTTTAAGGATATTGAAATCTGCTTCAGTATAGGCAACAGGGTCGTTGTAGTCTTGAACTACAATGGCACCAAGCCGGGTATCTTTTCTTCCTTTTAACTGGACACCCATCCAGGAAGAAGATTTCACGCCAATTTGGGTGGTATCGATTTGAATATCTATTTCCCCGGATAGGATTTCTTGGACAATAGTCTTATTCAGGAGAAGAGATTCGTTTTTTGTCACCCAGTCTGTAAATGATCCGGGAAGCTCAATGGTCATACCCCGGGCAAGGCCGTCTTGATCCATTAGATCTCGATAATACGGGAAATGGTAGAGGCTGGTTTCATAATCTTCAAGAAGGGCAATATAAAAATTTTGAGCCGGCATCAGTTTTTTTATCTGCTCATGGATGGTTTCGAACAAAATCTTGAGATCGGATTCCCTGGACGCTTCCGATATCCTGAGCATGGCTTTCCGGAGACGGTTTTGTTTTTCAAGTTCGTTCTCGGTTACTCTGCGTAAGCTGATATCCCGGATGGTACTGATCCGTGCCGGGTTGCCCATATACATGAAAGGCTTTGTCACTGTCTCAACCGTTATATGCTTGCCTGATTTTGTGATATGGGTATAAGTATGCGGAGATGGATCTTCCCGATTGTTGATGTTATTGATAACCCGTTCCAAATCTCTTTTTTGATGGAGATCTTCCAGCTTCATCCGGAGCAGTTCTTTTTTTGTATAACTGTATTTTTCAATCGTGGCAGGGTTACAATCTAAGAAAAAATGAGTTTTTTCATCAAAGATCACGATAGCATCCGCTATGTTTTCAAAGAAATTTCTATATTTGCTTTTCGTCATAAAAAGGCCCCTGATTCACGAAAGATGATGAATTCAATCCTAAATCGAAAACCACATATTTTCAATCAAAACATTTTTTAAAAGAGCAAGTCTTTTGACCGGTGAATCTAAATTGAGGATTGTTTATTTGATTGATTGTTCCTTACGGTTATATTAAAAGAAAAAACAATTGCAATTCAATAAAGCATGTATCAGGACATGATGAATAAAATCAATTTTTTAAAACCAGGGAGTACATTGGGTGTCTGTGCGCCTTCCGGAAGGTTTGATGCTGAAAAACTGGATATGGGGATTCAGGTTTTAATCAATTCAGGCTTTCAGGTAAGGGTGCAGGAAGAAATTTTTCAAAAAAAAAGATATCTTGCAGGTGATGATGTTTCAAGGGCCAAAATCGTAAACAAGCTTTTTTCCGATCCCGGGATTGGGGGTATTATTTGTGCAAGGGGGGGATTTGGCGCCCTGCGGATTCTTAACCACCTTGACTGGGATATGATCCGTCAAAATCCGAAACCTTTTATCGGGTTTTCCGATATCACAGCCATCCTGATATCCATCCTCCATGAAACAGGGATGCCGGTAATCCATGGGCCCAATGTGGTGTCTCTTGCAACGGCGGATCAAAAAACCATAGATTCCCTTGTCGATACCCTGTCAGGCATGAAAAAACCGATTGAAATACCGGATGCCCGGGTCATCCGGGAAGGTATTTGTTCGGGTATATTAAAGGGGGGAAACCTTGCAACCCTTTGCCATCTTATCGGAACCCGGTTCCAACCTGAATTTTCAGGTGCAGTACTTTTTTTTGAAGATATTGGTGAACCGGCTTATAAAATCGACAGGATGCTGACCCAGATGAAAATGGCCGGAGTATTCGATGAAATCCGCGGGGTCATTACCGGGTCTTTTGAAAATTGCAGCAATGAAGAATATATTGAAGAAATTATCAATGAATGCTTTGATGAATACCAGATACCCGTAATTTCAGGGCTTGATGCGGGCCATGGAAACACCAACCTGTCTCTTCTCTTTGGGGAAATCCTTCAGATGGATACCAGGACTCTTAAAATACAGTGGATCTGAATTCCTTGCATAAAGAAAAGATCGGAAAAGAATTTGAGATTGCAATCTCCGAGGGAATCTTTCCCGGAGCCGTACTCCTGTGTGCATTCAATCATCAGATCATTTTTCATGAAGCATACGGCATGGCTGATCTTTTTGAAAACAGGAAAATGCAGAAAGATTGTATTTTCGATCTTGCTTCACTCACAAAACCCCTTGCAACCACACTGGCTCTGGCTAAACTCATCGAAAAGGGAAACCTTTCCTTAGATTCTAGAATCCATGATGTTCTGGCTGAATTTATAAATACCGACAAAGCTGATATTACCATTGACATGCTGCTCCGGCATACATCAGGACTTCCTGCACACCGTAATTATTATATAGAGACCGTTCATTCCGGTGAAATGCCGAGGCAATGGTTACGGCAGCTCCTGATTAAGGAAAATCTTGAGAATAAGATTGGTGAAAAAGAGGTGTACAGTGATCTTGGATTTATGATTCTCTCTTGGATTGTTGAACGGGTCAGCGGCCAGAGGCTGGATCAGTATGTTGCAGAGGAGATTTATGTACCCCTTGGGATTAACCGCCTGTTTTTTATGGAGCAAAATCCATGCAATAAAAAACAGATGATTTACAAGGGACAATTTGTATCCACCCAGCAGTGTCCCTGGAGAAAAAAAGTACTGACCGGTGAAGTCGATGATGACAATGCCTATGCTGTCGGTGGAATAGAGGGGCATGCCGGTCTCTTCGGAGATGCCTTATCCGTATACGGCCTTTGTTCTGAAATACTGAAAGCCCTGCTGGATAAGTCTTCAAAGGTTTTGAAACCTGGTATCATTAAAACTTTTGTAAAAAAGGACACAAGGTTTGAAAGGGTTGCCGGATTTGATACGCCGTCAAAAGAAGGCTCTTCTTCAGGCCGGTTTTTTTCAGAGTCTTCCATAGGTCACCTTGGATTTACCGGGACATCCTTCTGGATAGATCCAAAAAACGGATTGATTATTGTTCTTTTAACCAACAGGGTTCATCCATCGAGATCCAATGAAGGAATTAAAAAATTCCGTCCAAAGATTCATGACCTGATCCGGATTGAATTGATGGAAAATATTATTAATTAATAGTTTTTGGACTTGTAAAAAAACCGTAACTTTGTTAGCAGATACTGTCTGATAATTTTGTTATTGTTAAACTCGGTAATCCGATATTATTCTTGAAAGAGGAGATATGAATTTTATAATGGACTCCATGCTTGGGGCGTTTTCCAATGATCTGGCCATTGATCTTGGAACAGCCAACACACTTGTTTATGTGAAGGGAAAAGGTATTGTTCTGAGCGAACCCTCAGTTGTAGCCGTAAGGACGGACAAAGGAGCTAAAAGCAAAGTCCTTGCAGTTGGTGTGGAGGCAAAACGAATGCTTGGACGCACACCCGGCAATATTGTTGCCATAAGACCCATGCGGGATGGGGTGATTGCCGATTTTGAAGTTACAGAAGCAATGCTGAAACATTTTATCAGAAAAGTTCATAACAATCGGAAAACACTTGTCCGGCCTAGGATTATTATCGCCGTACCCTCAGGCATCACCCAGGTTGAAATGAGAGCTGTCAGGGAGTCGGCTGAATCAGCCGGCGCAAGAGAGGTCTTTCTCATCGAGGAACCCATGGCCGCTGCTATCGGAGCGGGTCTTCCCATCACTGAGCCCACCTGTAATATGGTGGTTGATATCGGCGGCGGAACAACTGAAGTAGCCGTTATTTCTCTTGCCGGTATTGTTTACACCAGATCTTTGAGAGTGGCCGGAGATAAGATGGATTCAGCCATCAGCCAGCATATCAAACGGAAATACAATCTTCTGATTGGTGAAAGAACTGCTGAAATCATTAAGACAACCATTGGTAATGCTTATCCTGATCCCCAGAATATTGAGACAATAGAGGTCAAAGGAAGAGACCTTGTTTCCGGTATTCCGAAAATTCTTGCCATTGATTCGGAGGAAGTTCGACTTGCCATTTCCGAACAGGTCGAGGCCATTGTTGAAACCGTCCGGATTGCACTTGAACAGACACCTCCTGAACTCGCCTCAGATATTGTGGATTCAGGAATTGTACTGACAGGAGGGGGCGCCCTGCTCAAAAATCTGGACAAGCTTCTCAAGGAAAAGACCGGTCTGCCCATTGTTGTGACTGAAGATCCTTTGTCAACGGTTGCTTTAGGCTGTGGGAAAGTTCTCGACAATATCGATATTTTGAGAGAAGTAGTCATTCACTGATTTAATGTTTTCACGAAGACTGTTTATTTTTGTTGGAGTTGCTCTTTTTATTGCGATTACCTTTACCGTAATTACCATGAGCAGCAGGGATAAATTGCCGGTCAACGGCATTAAGCGGGTTACCATTTCCATAACCTCTCCCTTTTTTGGAGCCGTCACCAAAACCATTCATCTCACACAGAACATCTGGAACACTTATTTTATGGCTGTCCGGGCTGTTAAGGAAAATATTGACCTCAAAAAACAGCTGGGTCAGGCCCTGGAGATAACAAACCGCTATGAAGAGCTGGAACTTGAGAATATACGGCTAAAGAAATTTGTTAATTTTACAAGCTCGGTTCCTGATACCTATATTGCAGCCAGGATTATTGCAAGGGACCCATCTCCATGGTTTCAAACCGTTATGATCGATAAAGGGCTTGAAGACGGCCTTCTGAAATGTGCTCCGGCAATGGTTTCCGAGGGAATTGTCGGACAGGTCATTGAAGTTTCAAAAAATTTCTCAAAAATTCTTTTGATCACGGACAGAAATTCAGCTGTTGATGCTCTAATTCAGAACTCACGGGTTCGTGGTATTGTGAAGGGAAATAATGAAGATCATTGTTCTTTTGTATATACCTTGAGAAAAGATGAGGTAAAAGAGGGTGAAATCATTGTTACTTCAGGTCTGGATCAGGTTTTCCCAAAAGGGCTCATGATCGGCCGGGTGCTGATGGTGACAAAAGACCAGTCCCATCTTTTCCAGGATATCACCATAGAAACCAGTGTCGATTTTGAAAAAATCGAAGAAGTCCTTGTTTTAAAAAAATAATTCAAGGGGTGCAGATAAGACGGTTCAAGCATGAATGCAATCTTTTCAATCCTTGTGTTTTTTTTTCTGGCCGTCATGCAAGCGGTCATACTTCCCTCTTTTTCTTTTTTTCCAAGCTGTTTTGACCTCCTGATCATTGCCGTTCTTTTTTTAAGCCTGATTTCAACCCACCATTCCATGATTATTGCCCTTATTGTTATCGGGTGTGTGATGGACAGCATTTCAGGGGTTCCTTTCTTTTTTCATATTTTATCATATATATCCATCTATCTGATTGTACATTTGGTCAAGAGGATGATTTTCAAGCAAAGCATCATTTTTCTTATTATCATCAGTTTGATAGCAGTATTGATTCAGCATGCGCTGCTCCTTTTTTCCATATTTGTCCGACAGGAACCCGGTACAACCTTCAGGTTTGATTATTTCCTTCTGGCAAAGCAGGCATTCTGGGGTCTTGTTTTGATTCCCCCTTGTATTTCAATGCTTCATACATACCGGCAAAACTGGATGGCTATTATAAAAAAGATGAAAAAACAGATGGCTGATACATAGAGGGGATAAATCACTTTGACCGAATTTGGCAAGAATCCGGACCGGGAATGGCTGAAACAGCGAATTATCGGTGTAAGCATATGTATAATTTTTGCTTTTTCAGTTTTATTTCTAAGGTTTACATATCTTCAGATCATCAAAGGCGAGGAATTTAGACTTCTATCTGAGAAAAATGCTGTCCGCCTGACCAGCATTAAAGCACCCCGCGGCCTTATTTTGGATAGGGACAGAAAACTTCTGGTCGATAACCGCCCCTCTTTTAATCTTAAAATCATGCTTGAAGATGCCGGAAATGTAAAAGAGACTGTTCATAAAATTTCTCAGATGATTGATATTCCTTTTGAAGAGCTGATGAAAAAAATTTCAGATGCCGGGCAGGGGGCATTTTACAAACCCGTTACATTACAGGATGATATCTCAAGAGATCATCTGGCCATTGTTGAAGCGCACAAATTTGATCTCCCTGGGGTTTTTATCGATATTGAACCCACGCGGCACTATATTTATAAAAAAATTGCTTCACATCTTCTGGGATATCTGGGTGAGGTTAATAATGATGAACTTTTGAGCGGAAAATATCCTAATGTTAAAAGCGGTGACTCCATTGGCCGGTACGGTGTTGAGAAAAGTTTTGAACCCTATCTGCAGGGTAAAAGGGGAGGGCGGCAAATAGAAGTCGATGCTAACGGCAGGACCATAAAGGTTTTAAAGACGGTTGAACCCATTACCGGTCTTGACTTGAAATTGACCATTGATCTTGACCTTCAGCAGACGGCTGAAAAAATGCTTGAAGATAAGCATGGCGCAGTTGTGGCCCTTGATCCGAATACGGGTGATGTCCTGGTGATGGCCAGTGCCCCTGGTTTTGATCAAAATGATTTTGTCGGCGGCATCAACAGTAAAAAATGGAAAGCCTTGATGAGTGACCGGGGAAAACCCATGACTAATAAAGCAATTCAAGGGGAATATCCTCCGGCTTCAACTTATAAAATTATTACATCCATTGCCGCTCTTGAAGAAAAAGAAATTGATATTCATACCACTGCCTTTTGCCCAGGGTTTTTTAGATATGGAAACAGGGTTTATCGTTGCTGGAACAAAAACGGGCATGGCAATGTGAGCGTGATTGAGGCAGTCACTCAGTCCTGCGACGTTTTTTATTATCAGGCAGGTGATAAGGTCGGTGTGGACACCTTGGCAAAATATGCCATGGGATGCGGTCTTAATAAAAAAACAGGGGTCTTGCTGGAAGATGAGAGAAAAGGCCTTATTCCCACATCTTTATGGAAAAAGAAAAGATTTAATGAAGCCTGGCACCGGGGGGAAACCCTCTCAATTGCCATTGGTCAGGGATACGATCTTGTTACCCCCATGCAGATGGCTGTTTTTATCGCTGCGGTAGGAAATGGCGGGACATTATACAAACCTAGAATTGTGAGCGGGATTGAAGGTAGTCAGGGAAATCTCATCAAGGAGATTCCGGTTGAAGTGACAGGGAAACTCCCTGCCGGGAAAAAAACATTGGAGATTATCCAGAAAGGACTTCTGGGAGTGGTTGAAAATGACCGGGGCACGGCAAAAAGAATCAGGTTAAAGCATGTTAAAATTGCCGGCAAAACAGGAACTGCACAGGTATTCAGCGTTAAAAGCGGTGAGAAGCTTAAAACGGAGCACCTGGATTTCTATCTTCGGGATCACGCATGGTTCATATGTTATGCACCCGCTGAAAAC
Organism: Desulfobacterales bacterium RIFOXYA12_FULL_46_15; assembly: GCA_001799395.1. Taxonomy (GTDB): domain Bacteria; phylum Desulfobacterota; class Desulfobacteria; order Desulfobacterales; family Desulfobacteraceae; genus Desulfobacula. The sequence goes on from MGTJ01000083.1 coordinate 10,725, forward strand.
CCGGTCATTGCCGTTTCGGTCCTTATCGAACATGGTGCCCATGGGTCTACCGCAGCAGCCCCTATTGCCGGTGCATTAATCGGGCAATACATTAATGACCCTTCTGCCGAAGGATTGGAGAAAAATTCATCAGAAGATGAAACACAGGAGTAGAGCATGTTTGACAGGCGTCTGATAGAGAATTTTGACTGGGGTTTTTTGATTGTGATTTTTTCTATCTGCTGCATAGGTCTTGTGGTTTTATTCAGTGCCTTGACAGCAGGCCAGGAGGCTGGTGCCGTCAGCAGCCTTTTTAAAAAACAGATGGTTTGGATGGGTTCCGGATTTATTATTATGATAGTCTTGACGATGGTGGATTACAGGGAGCTTGATAAACTGCAACTGTTTATTTATGCTTTTTGTGCCGGGCTTCTTGTCATTGTCCTGATTTTCGGACAGATCAGCGGCGGGTCCAGAAGATGGCTTGCTATTGGATTCTTACGGATACAACCCTCGGAACTAATGAAAATTGCATTGATTATAAGCCTTGCATCTGCCTATTCGACCAGTGTGACCCAGACAGGAATCAATTTCAGAAAATTGATCAAACCTGCTGTTTTATCCCTGATCCCTTTTGCTTTGATTGTTGATCAGCCGGATTTAGGGACTGCCATGCTTCTGATTTTAATTGCAGGGTCCATCACCCTGTTTGTAAAGGTTGAACGAAAGGTGTTTTTTTCCCTTTTTATCACCGGGTTATCCGCCATTCCCCTGCTTTGGTTCATGTTGAAAGATTACCAGAAAGACAGAATTCTGACGTTTTTAAATCCTGACCGGGATCCCCTTGGCTCAGGATATCATATCATCCAGTCAAAAATTGCCATTGGATCAGGCATGCTGAGCGGAAAGGGATTTTTAAAGGGAACCCAGAATGCGCTTTCTTTTTTACCGGAACAGCATACGGATTTTATTGTTTCAGTACTTGCTGAAGAATGGGGGCTCATGGGTATCAGCGTTCTGCTGATTCTTTATTTTATCTTGCTTTTATGGGGATTAAATATTGCTTATAACTGCCGTAATATGTTCGGATCCATTCTGGCCTTCGGTATTATCGCCATGATTTTCTGGCAGATATTTATCAATACCGGTATGGTCATGGGGCTTATGCCCGTTGTCGGAGTACCATTGCCCCTTGTTTCCTATGGCGGGTCATCTGTTACTACAAATATGGTAGGTTTTGGAATATTATTAAATATCAGTATGCGTAAATTTTCATCCCATTGATTCGGGAAATCATAAGAAATGCAGTGTTTAAATATAGCCTTGCAACCTTAAATATTTTGCTAATCAATGTTGACAAATGCTTGTCCGGATGGTACTCAAATCACGATTCAATTAGAGATTGGACTGTTTTTTGCAAAAACAGTCAACGCGATATAAGGTGTTAGTTTTTTATAATTATTAACTGGCGGAGGGGATTATATGATAACTGTGATTCCTGATATATCCCTGGTATATCAGATTATCAATTTCCTTGTTCTGCTTTTTGTGCTCAACCTGGTTCTGTACAAACCAATCCGTAATGTTCTTCTTGAAAGAAAGGCAAAAATCG
>MGTJ01000084.1:0-11490 GCA_001799395.1 Desulfobacterales bacterium RIFOXYA12_FULL_46_15
ATTTCCGGGTATTTGACGGACTGAAGATATTTGTTGACCAGGAGACCCTTGTCAGGACCTGTCGGAAGGCCTGAGTCCTCAAAAATGGCAGAGGGGCTGACCCCCAGGGCCATGAAAATAAAATCCGTTGAAAACCCTTCACCCGAGTCCAGAATGATTCGATCCGGCTTGATGTCCCTGACATAACCGGTTTCAATGATTTGGATCCCTCTTTTAGCAAGAGAGGAAGAAACTCTTGAACGGATGGCTTCGGGAAAGCGGGCCATGAATTTAACCCCTGCAAAAATACGGATATCCGGCCTATGGCCTTTCACTTTTTTGGCCAACTGCCATACGTTTCCCGCTATTTCTGCCGATGAAGGCCCGCCCCCCACGATGCCGACTATCGTTTTTTTATCAACGAACAAGGCTTCAAGCTTTTCAGAAGCTTCCATGAGTTTTTCAATAGGCTTGACCGGATAGATATTCCCGGCTTTTTCCATACCCGGCGGCATGGGGATATAGCTTCCGGCATTAAAGGATAGCACATCATAGGAAAAACCATGGCCGGTTGCCGTATAGACCTCTTTTTTATCAGGATCAATGCGCAAAACCCTGTCTTTTACAAAAATCCCTCCCTGCTTTTGTACCACGTCTTTTGTGGCAAACCGGATATCGTCCGGGCGGTAAGTCCGGCCCAGCATCCCAGGCCCCATACCGGAATAATAATGGTAAAATGAAGGGCCGATGACCGTGACCTTAACTTTCTTTTCAACAAATCTTGCGATATTCTCCAGGATCATCATATGAGCATGACCGCCACCGACCAGGATAAGATGTTTTCTCATTTTACCCTTTCCTTTTCAAATACTGTCCATCAGCTTTCCAAGACTTGCCAGATGAGCTTTTTCTTCGTCGGCAATCTTATTCACAATGGCCTTGGATTCAGAATCGGATATTTTTGATGATACCCGGTGATACAAGTCAAGAGCCTGGGCTTCAATGGACATGGCAAGGGAAATCACCTCTTTTTCAGAATTCAGATCAGGTTTGAACAGATCCATATATTCTTCAGTGGAAAGACCCCCCTCCAAGGCAGAAATTTCTACAATTTTTTCAAACTCATCCTTATTGATTCCCTCATGGCTGATCCTGTTATAAGCCGTGTAAATGGATATCTGATGTTTGACTTCAATTTTTGATAATTTTAAAAACAGGTCTTTTACTTTTTCATTACCGGCCTTGTTTGCCAGGGTAACATAAAATTCCTGCAATCCCTGTTCAAGCGAATAGGCTACCTTTAAAACATCCAGGGGAGCTTCTTTTCCGATGAAAAGATCCATCCCCAGATCCTGTGGACCGATAGCAGTCTTGGACTTCCAGGCATTGATCCCGCCGGAAACATTAAATACCTGTTTAAACCCTTTCCCTGCCAGCATCTGCGCAGCAACCCGGCTGCGGCCGCCAATGGCTCAGTAGACCAGGGTGGGTTTTTCAGGGTCCAGTTCACCGATCCTGTCAGTCAGCTCGGGCAATGGGATCAGGGTGGCGCCGGGGATATGACTTTCTTTATATTCCGAAGGCTGGCGGACATCCAGAAGGGTTATGGCACCGGAAGGGTGTCCTGCCATATAGGAGTCTGCTTCCTTATAATCAAAAGATTTGGCCGGGGTCAAAAACTGCATCCATTTCATTGGGACACCTCCTTTTTTCTTATGCTTTTATTCTTTAGACCCCTTGATTTGAGGATCATTGGGTTTTCCTGCACAATCAGGGGTGTAGCAGGAATTATCCACAAACGAGCACTCAGTCTTGCAGGAAGGGCATTTCTCAGGCGGTGTGTCTGCTTCCTTGGTATAACCGCATTGACTGCATATCCAGCTTACCATAATTTTTCTCCTTTTTTTGATGTTGTTGATTTCTTATAATCTTTTTTATCTAAGTACACTATCAAGAAACACACTATCAAGAAATGCTATCAAGAAGCATGCCGGATCAGCGACGGATATGGATAAAAAATTATTGCCCTGATATGGGCCTTGTTTTCTCCTTCAGCCAGGCCTTTGTCTGCCTGTCAAGTTCAGGGGACAGCATTTCATAAACCCTTTGATGATATAAATCAATCCATTTGATTTCTTCATAAGACAATAGTGTCTTATCCAGGAGATCTCTTTCAAAATGACACCAGGTCAGGTTTTCAAACTTCATGAATTTCCCGAATTCATTTTCAAAGGCATCTGCCACAAGGATCATATTCTCCAGTCTTATGCCATACCGGCCTTCCCTATAGATACCGGGCTCATTGGTCAGAAGCATGCCTTTTTCAAGCTTTACATCAATAGGATTAGGACTGATCCTTGCCGGTCCTTCATGGACGCACAAGAAAAATCCCACGCCATGGCCGGTGCCGTGACCGAAATTCATTCCCTGTTTCCACAAATACTGCCTTGCAAGGGTATCAATCTGGAACCCCCTGGTATCTGCCGGAAAAACAGCCTCTGCCACAGCAATATGCCCTTTCATCACCAGGGTATAATCTCTTTTTTCTTCTGGCGACGGTTTGCCGAGACATAAGGTCCTTGTAATATCAGTAGTGCCGGTGAGATAATTTCCCCCGGTATCAGCTAAAAACATCCCGCTCCGGCCGATGACGGCATCCGTGTCTTTTGAGGCTGAATAATGGCACATGGCTGAATGGTCATGATAGGCCATGATGGAGTCAAAACTGTTATCGATAAAGCATGCCTGCTCTCTTCGAAACGAAAATATCTTTTCTGCAGCTGATAGCTCGGTTGTCTTTTCATCTTCATCCCGATGTTCCATCCAGTAAAGGAATTTCACCACTGCGACCCCGTCTTTTATAGCTGTCTGCCGCAAATGGCTTATCTGGATTTGATTTTTTATTGCTTTCATTAAAATGGACGGATTCGGCTTTTCAATGATCTTGCAATGTGCAGGGATGGCCTCATAAAGCCTGAAATTAATATTTTCAGGATCAATAAGGATGCTTTTCCCTTTTTCCAGGCCGGTCAAGGCATCATGAATTCCTTCATATGGTTTAATTTCAATGCCATCCCGGTTCAGTTCCGCTTCAAGAGCCTGGTCTATTTTTTTATTATCGATAAAAAGAAACACTTTTTCATGGGATATTAAGGCATATGCTATATTGACCGGGTTTGTATGAACATCCTTTCCCCGAAGATTCAGGGTCCATGCGATATCGTCAAGAGTTGAGAGCACGTGAAGAGTTGCTCCGTAAATTTTCATCTTTTCCCGGATCAGGCTGATCTTATCCTTCCGGCCCTGGCCGGTATATGATTCAGAAAAACCGAATGCCCTGGATTGAGGTCTAGGAGGCCGGTCCGTCCAGACCTGAGAAAGGATATCAGCCGAGGTGTTGAGCCGGATTCCCTTCTCATCAAACTCTTTTTTCAATTCTCTCACACCGGTTGTACTGAACACATTTGCATCAATGCCGACAACGCTTTCAGGCTTTAAATTGTCCTTCAACCATTTAGCAGAGGATGGAACATCCTGTTCCCCTGTCCTGAACAATTCAAAACCAGATCCTTTCAATTGTTTTTCAGCCTGGATGAAATATCTGAAATCAGTCCATAATATGGCTTTTTCGCTTGTAACCACGGCTGTTCCGGCAGAGCCTGAAAAACCGGTCAGCCATTTTCTTGCCTGCCAGTGTTCAGCCACATATTCGCTCTTGTGAGGGTCATCCGACGGTACAACCAGGGCGTCAATAGTTCTACTCTGCATCAGCTTCCGGATATGCCCTATTTTTTCTATGGTATTCATTTTTTCCCCATTAAATTTGCATTTTTAAAAATATACTATGATTCAGACCATTCCCACAATCAAATTTTCTGATTCCGGTGCCTGTTTTACCCAGTATTGCCATAAAATCATGTCTGAAATTAAAAGGGCCGACGATGGTTTTTCCATTGATATGCGCTGGATGGACAAGGTTCCGGCACGGCTGGCCAGAAACCCGGTTTACCTGAAAACGGACATGCCGGAGGGAACTGGCCTTGACATTTTCGGGGCAATCCCCCAGCCTCAGCCTGAGGCCTGCGGAAAAGCCATTCCTCAAGCTTACGGTTTCAGGGCAGGAAAAAAGAATCTTAATAAGGCCGCGCAAAATAATATAGAAAACACTGGTACTGGCAATCAAGAATGAGTTAATCAAAGAGTCAAGATTAATCATCCTATCTCAAATTCTGAAAAGTATCGGATAGTTTTCAACTGAACAATATAAGGGATATGCGGCGGCCTGCCTTATTGAATAATGCGGTTTCCGGGTTTGGGGGAATAAAGCGTCAAGCTTTTCTGAAACGACTTAAATTTATTAATAAATATTGAGGGTTAATTCGGGACCGGGGGATAAAAATCCATTGCATTTTGCTTTTCTCATACTGTATATAAAAAATCCTGTTTGTTTTGAAAAGGATATCTGAAAATGCAACCTGACAAGGAAAGCGTATTATGGTAATGAAATTTAAACCGATTAAACTGACCGATCATTTTTATCAGATCGGCACCCCCTATTTCCCCGGGTATCTTTCCCTGGGTGAAAAAAACATGCTCATTGACGGCGGGACCAGTGCTGTTGCCAATATTATCGAAGGCCAGCTCCAGGCGCTGGATATTCATCCGGAAAGCATTGAATATATCTCCATTACCCATTCCCACGCCGACCACATCGGCGGATTATCCAGACTGAAGAAAAAATGGCCCCATATGAAGACCATTGCAAGCGCAACTGCTGCCAGGATGATGGCCAACCCGAAGGTCATCAAACAATTTGAAGGCATGGATTCAGCCATTTCAAAAATTATGAAAGAGAAATCCGAGATTGACGAGATCCCGGTATCCATGGAAGCGGATGAATATGATTTTGGTGTGGACATCATAGCTGATGAAACCTTCCGGATCGACCTGGGGAACAACATTGTCTGGACTGTGGATACGACCCCCGGTCATGCCGGGTGCCAGATCGCCCTGTTCGAGGGATATGAAGGCACGGCCGCCATCGGTGATGCCATCGGGTTTTACAATCATACGGAGAATGCGTTCTGGCCCAATTATTTCGAGTCATTAACGGATTATGCGGACAGTATCCGGAAAATTGCCCGGATGAATCCGGCCAGGCTGGCCCTGGGTCATAACGGGGCCGTTGAAAAGGAGACACGAAAATTTCTGGCCGAGGCATTGAGCGCGACAGGGGCCTATCACCGGGAGCTGGTGAAAAGGGCAGGGGCCGGGGAACCCATTGAGGCCATTGCCAAGGATAAGGCCGGTCAGATAGCGTCCTGGTCAGGACATATGTCTTTTGTGGTGGCAATGCTGATCCAGGTCCTCATTAAACAGTCGCTCAAGGCGGTAAAGGACGGCGAGCCGTCCTTTGACCTGGACCCCGGCGGCAGGCCGTCATAAAGGAAGTCGTTTCATGTCAAACTCTGTATATATCGGCATAGACCTGGGAGCGTCCAGGACAAAACTGGCCATCCTGGATGTGGATAAAAATCTTATCGGTCATGCAGTGCGGCATTCAGGCACCGATTACGGGAAAACCGCCCGTCTGGTTCTGGATGAGGCCCTGCAGATGGCAAAGGCGGATGAAAAAGATATTGTGAGTGCCCTTTCCACAGGGTACGGCAGGAAGAACGTCTCCTTTGCTGCAACAGACAAGACCGAAATCGCCTGTCACGGGAAGGGCTGTTTCCATTATTTCCCAAAGGAAATCAGCATTATCGATATTGGCGGCCAGGACAACAAGATCATCAAGCTGAACGATAAAGGATTCAGGCTCAGCTTTAAAATGAACCGGAAATGTGCGGCCGGGACCGGGGCCTTTCTCGAGGAAATGTCCCTCCGGCTGTCAGTGCCGCTGGAAGAGATGAACGCCCTTGCCGAAAAGGCTGAGGGCATGGTGCAGCTCGGCAGTTATTGTACGGTGTTTTCCGGTACCGAGGTGCTGGAAAACATCCGCAATGGGAAAAGTGTGGCTGATATTATCAAAGGACTTTTTTATTCCGTGATCAAAAGAGTGGTTGAAATGGATTCCCTCACCTCCCATGTGGTGATGACTGGCGGTGTGGTGGCCCATAATCCCTATCTTGTCACCATGGCAGGCGAGATGCTGGGCAGAAAAATCCTGGTTCCGCCGTTTCCCCAGCTCACCGGCGCCATCGGGGCGGCCCTGTTTTCAATGAATGCGGAACAAAACTAAATTTTCAGGAGGAAGAAACAGATATGAGTGAAGAAAAAAAACCGGCAAGAAAAATCATCGAGACGTCCAAAGATATGGGCCGGTATATGGCAGAATATTATTATGAACTGAACGATGCGGCAAAAACCGGAAAACAAAAAATTGCCTGGTGCACCAGTGTGGGCCCCACCGAACTGCTCCGGGCCATGGGGTTTCTCGTATATTTTCCGGAAACCCATGCAGCCATGCTGGGGACGAGCCGGATGGCAACGGATCTGATACCCCATGCCAATGCCCTGGGGTATTCACCCGAAGTCTGTTCTTATATGACATCGGATATCGGCGCTTATCTGAAAAAGACGACTCCGCTGTCCAAGGCTTTTCCAGGGATTGAGAGCATCCCGAAACCCGATGTCCTGGTGTTTAACACCAACCAGTGCCGGGACGTGCAGGACTGGTTTTCCTTTTATGCACGGGAATTCAATGTTCCCATCATCGGGGTTCATGCCCATGTCGGGGTAAAAGATGCAACCGAACCCATCATCCGGGATATTGCCACCCAGATCGAAAACCTGGTGGAACCCCTTGAAAAAACTTCAGGGAACCGGTTTGATATGGCATTATTTAAAGAAACGGTTCGGAATTCCAGGAAATGCTCGGATCTGTGGAAAGAAATTCTGGAAACCGCTGCTGCCAAACCTTCACCCCTGACCTTTTTTGATGCAGCCACCCTCATGGGGCCGGCAGTGGTAGGAAGAGGGACGACAGTTGCGGTGGGGCTGTATGAAAAGCTCCTGGCTGAATTAAAGCAAAAAGCCGCAGCCAGAGACGGGGCCATTGAAAATGAGAAATTTCGCATCTACTGGGACGGCATGCCGGTCTGGGGACGGCTGGGCGCCCATTCCAAACTCTTTTCCGGTCTGAACGCCAATGTCCTTGCCTCAACCTATTGCAGCAGCTGGATTTTTACTTCCCTGGATCCCGATGATCCTTTCCGCAGCATGGCCAAAGCCTATACGGAATTGTTTATTGTGCGCTCCGACGATTACAAGGAACAGTATATAGAGGAAAAGCTTAAAATTTACGGGATTGATGGGATTATTTACCATGACGCCAAAACCTGCCCCAATAATTCAAATTGCCGGTACGGTCTTTCCAAGCGGATTCAGAAGTCCACGGGTATTCCCACGCTTTCCATTGACGGGGATCTCTGCGATATGCGCCTGGTGTCGGATGAACAGACCAAGACCAATGTGGAAGCCTTTATTGAACAGCTTTCGGAAATGAAAGGATAAAAAGGATCAAGCCATTTGACCGGACCGGTTCCTTAAACCAGATCTTAAAAGGGAACCGGTCCGGATCGAAATCAGATAAAACCGTATTTTTTCGCCTCTTCCATCAATTGATTCCTGAAATTGGGGTGGGCGATATTGATCAGCGCCAGCGTTCGTTCTGGTACGCTCCTGCCCCTCAGCCAGGCTGCGCCGTATTCAGTGACTACATAATCGGTGATGCCCCGGTGAAGGGTCACAGGGGTCCCTGTGGGGGCAAAGGGAACAATGGTGGACATGGCGCCGTCTTTTGCCGTGGACGGGCAGGCAATGATGGATTTTCCAAGACCGTCAATTCCCTGTCTGGCTCCCATGGCCGTATCAAACTGGCCTCCCGGCCCTGAATATTGTTTAAAACCGATTCCCTCGCTGTATACCTGGCCGTAAAAATCCACCATCATACAGGTATTGATGGAGACCATCTTTGAGTTTTGACGCAGGACTGACGGGTGGTTGACCCAGGGCCCCCGGAAAAACCGGATGGCTACATTGTTGTCTACCCAGTCATACAATTGCCTTGATCCGAATACAAAGGTGGCAATGAATTTATCTTTGTAAAACGCTTTTTTCTTGTTTGTAATGACCCCCATTTCATAGAGATCCATCATGGAATCAGTGATCATCTCCGTATGGATGCCGAGATCCTTTTTATGGGTTAGCGCATGGGCAACAGCGTTTGGGATTTCCCCGATGCCGAGCTGGAGGGTGGATTCGTTATCCACCAATTCCGCAATAATGGAACCGATCTGCAGATCGATGTCCCCCGGGATTTTTTTGGGGATGACGGGCAGATCAATCTCATTTTCAACAAAGAAATCAACATCGCTGACATGGACTTCAACATCACCAAAGATGCGGGGAAGGGTGGGGCTCACTTCCAGAATGACAAGGCCGGCTTTTTCAAAAATATCTTTCTCATAGGATGTGCCAAGACCGAAACAAACAAAGCCGTGTTTGTCAGGAGGAGTGCAGGAACCGAAAAATATATCGGTTTTTCTGGCTTCATTATGACCTGTGGCAATGTTGTGGAGCAGGTTGGGGACAAAATGGACCGCTCCTGATTTTGCAGCAAGCCCGGCCCTGGCGCCGCCGCCGTGAAACCAGGAGCAAAGTTCAAAATGTCCTTTCATGGCAGGGTTGGTAAAAAATTCATACCCCCTGAAGGTGAGCACGGAAAATACCTTGACGTTTTCAACCCTGTCCGCCACGGTGTGAAACTGCTTCATGCAGCCCTGGGGTTCACACCCCTGGGAAACCACAATTTCCATATTGCTTTCAATTTTATTCACAGCTTCTTCAATTGAAAGCAGTTTGCTTTTATATATTGCGACGTTGTCCTTCATGTGTTCTCCTTGTTCCGTAATATTTAGACCGTCATTAAAAAATAATCTTGAAAGCCCTTAAAATCAAAAACCGTTAGCTTACCGGCCGTTAGAATTTTTTACCATTTGTTAATTAATTATCATGCAGGGATTTTTATTGTCAACTCAAAAATATAAACCGGATATCCCGGATAACGGAACTCCTGGTTCAAATTACAGATTTTCTTTTACAGAGAGAAAACAATGGTGTGTAATTTTTGTTTTACACTATATTTTAAATCTTCCAACCATTTGATTTAGTTTTTCCGCTAACCGGTTCAGTTCTTCGGCACTGTTGTTTACCTTCAGGCTATTTTCAGATATTTCACCAATCCCTTGATTGGTTGCACCGATATCCTTGGCAATTTCTCCGGCTACGACACTGCTTTGGGCAAAATTTTCATTGACTTCCAGGATTCCATTGGAAATCTGATTGATATTGCCGGCAATGTTGTTTGCCGTGACAGATTGTTCTTCAACGGATCTGGCAATAAAGGAAACAATGTCGTGGACTTGATCGATTACTTTGGTGATTTGTTCGATCTCCTTGACGGTTCCGGAGGTTGAGTTTTGAATACTACCGATTTTTCCTTTTATTTCCAAAGTAGCACCCGCTGTCTGCTTTGCCAGTTCCTTTATTTCATTGGCGACGACGGCAAACCCCTTACCGGATTCTCCGGCTCTTGCCGCTTCAATTGTTGCGTTCAGAGCCAGCAGATTTGTCTGTTCCGAGATCTTGGTAATCGTCTCAGTGACCTTGTTGATCTCCAAAGCCTCTTTTCCAAGTTCTCCGACCCGGTTGGATGCGTTTTTGACTTTCAGCACTGCATCGTTTGAAATAATGGTTCCTTTTTCTGAGTTCTCGGCTATTTTATTGATGGTACCGGTCATCTCCTCTATGGCAACCGCCACAAGATTGACGCTGGTTGTAGTTTGTTCCATTGCAGCGGAAACCGAATTGATGTTCACGCTCATCTCTTCTGAGGCACCGGCAACTGTATTTGCCTGTTCTGACATTTTGTCAGCCCCCTGCGACATATGACCGGAGAGGATAGAGAGGATAGCGGCAGACCCATTCAAATTGTTTGCATTTTCAGCAATTTCACGGATAAGTATCTGGATTTTTTCCATAAAAATGTTAAACCAATTGGACAGCTCACCGAATTCATCTTTATTTGAACCCTCCAGTCGAGCGGTCAAATCGCCTTCTCCTTCAGCCATATCCTTGAGCCGATGAACAACTACCTGAATGGGTCTGGTGATTTTAGCGGACACCAGCCATGTGATGGGAAGAAAGATTATCAAGGCCAAAAGGGTGGTTGCGGCCATATTCAGAACCATTTTATTTCGAGCTTGAATAATTCTTATGTCTGAATACACCAGTACCAATCCACCGTAGGCTTGATCTTTGATCATAAACGGGACGAATATGCTGAATTTATCATCTGTTTTAAGCGAACCGACGTCTCCTTTTTTCACCAGATCAATCAATGCTCCGGGGGCAACCATATCTTTTTTCTTGGAATTGTTGAAATGGATGATCTTGTCTTTTTCTTTATGGCTGAGGGTTACTATTTCATTCTTTTTATTTATGAATTTTATTTCTATAAGGTCGTTTCTGGAATTCAGTATTTCTTCAAAAAGTGTGGGTTGAATAATTGTGATGAACATATTAATCGTATCCGAAAGTTCTTCTTCCACAGCTTTTTTATCTGTGTTTTTATCGCTGGAACCGACTGTTCTGCCGAGTCTTTGTTTCAGATCTATATGAGGTACCTGTGAAAGGGCCTGGGCTCCTGAAATAAATTCGCTGAAAAAGACGGAGCGAACTTGAAAGTATTGAATGACGGCAGATGCAACCTGTATAGAAAGGATAAACAATAAAACGGTAAGAATGATTTTGTTTTTAATTGTTCGAAACATTGTGTATTCCTTGGTTTTAGAAAGCAATGATTAAATTTAAACACGGCAATCCATCATGGTTCTGTTTCTTGGTACGGGTTCTTCCATTCCTTATAAATTGTGGCCGAGAAAAATTTTGCAAAGTTTCCCTGGCAGATGAACACCCTGATAAACCATGGGAATCCATCTGCCAGGGCCGATTCGACCCATTAAAAAATTTAGAAATACAAAAACAAGGGTGCCATAATCTTATTTAGGGGAAATTTTGTAAATTATATTATCGATATCACTTGTCAGATAGATATTTCCCGATTTGGAGACGGCCACACCGCTAAGGGTAAAGGCAGGCATAAACCCCTTGGGAACAAACAGTCCCAGGGGAAGATCCTGAACCAGAGGTATGACTTTGCCTGTTTTGGGGTCAATCTCAAGCAATTCCTTTGTCCCCACATTGACAACCAGGATGGTGCCGTCCGGTTTCACGGCTATTCCCTTGGGCTGTCTTAAACCTGAAACAACCAGGCTTTTTTCTCCGGTTTCGATATTGATTTTTGTGATCCGGCCTGCCAGAAATTCCGTAACATAAATGCTGTTTTCATCAGCCTTTGCGATATAGACCGGAAGGCCCAGGTCTTTTGCCACAACCTCCCTTTTCTGGCCGGCTTTGTCACGGACCCTGATAATGCTGTTGGTTCCG
>MGTJ01000084.1:11554-12193 GCA_001799395.1 Desulfobacterales bacterium RIFOXYA12_FULL_46_15
GGATGGAATAAAGCAGATCATCTGTTTTGGCATCAAAAACTTCCACAACATTCCTGAACCAGCCGGACATCAGGACCTTATCGCCCGTAAGACCGGCGGCATTGGGAAATGCCCCGCCCTTTGTGGATTCCCTGACCTCTCCCGTGAAGCCGTCCACTCTCTTGTAGGCAAAATTGTCGGCAACAAACAGGGTTTCGCCTTCAGGGCCGTCCCAGACTGCAATGCCCTGGGGGCAGGCCAATCTTCCATCTACTACTGTCCTGCTTTTTCCTGTTTTAACATCCACTTCAAAAATACGGCCGTCTCCATTGGTGCTGATGAAAATCCTATCCTGCTGATCAATGGCAAGGTTGTCAAGATGGGGCACAAGGGTTGCGACAAGCTTTTTTTCACCGGTTTTGATGTCTACCCGGTACAATTGCCCTGCCTTGTTGTCTATGGCAAAAAGATTTCCTTTGGAATCGAATTTGACTGCGGCCGGTACCTTGAATCCATCCGTGACAACCGTTACCTGGCCTGTCTCAGCATCGACTTTTACCACGTCCCCTTTAAACCACCTGGGGCCGTAAATAAATCCGTCGGTATGAACGCTGAACGCATTCAGCCCCCCTAAATTCTCGGCTATTTTGCGGTTTTTCT
>MGTJ01000085.1:0-11219 GCA_001799395.1 Desulfobacterales bacterium RIFOXYA12_FULL_46_15
CCCCATCGCCGGATATGATATTGGCCATCACCGGCATCATGACTTCAATGGAACCCACAAAAAAATGAATCACCAGAACCATGAATAAAAGCACTACAAAATCCTGCCGTGTAAAAATATAGCGATACCCCTCTTTCATATCTTCCCATATCCCTTGAGGTTTCTTTGTCGCTGCCTTGCCGGGTGTCTGTGGAATCTCAATAAAGCATTCAAAAAAGGCGGAGAGGATAAAGGAGGCGGCATTCAGGACAAAAACCCATAAATATCCGACAGCCGACACCATGATCCCTCCTAAAAATGCACCGGCAATGGTGGAGAACCCAGTGACAAACTGGTGCTTTGAATTGGCGGCAGCGAGATTCTTTTCATCCACGATAGTGGGGATTATGGCAGGAACGGCAGGGTCGAAAAAAGCCCCGTTGATGGAAAGAAGAACCTGCATGATTAAAATCACATAAAAATTCATGGCATTAAAATAAAAAAGAAGGGCAAAGCCCCCGATGATCACCCCCCGGAGCAGATCAGTTCCCACGATGATGGCTTTTCTGTCAAACCGGTCGATAAAAGCGCCTGAAAAGAAACCCAGAACCAGCGAAGGGATGATGGATGCGGCCAGCACGGCCCCCATTTTAGCGGATGAGCCCGTTGTTTTCAATACATAGAAAGCCAGGGCAATCATATGGAATTTATCCCCGATCTGGGAAACAAGCTGGCCTGACAAGAGCAGCATAAAATTTCGATTGACCTTCATATTTCTTCTCCTGGAATAGATTTGAATACTTTGATATATATGTACCAATGTATATGAATATTGTCAATCTGTTTTCCATCTTCAATTCCGCTCTAAGGCGCAATAATAGAAAAAAGGCTTGTAAAATGACCCGTGTCAGTGCGAAAAAGCATTAATAGGGGGATAAAATATTGACAGACACATTTGATTTTTTTCATCCATTGATCAAACAATGGTTTTTTGAAAAATTTACCCACACCACCGATATCCAGGATAGGGCCTGGCCTCTGATTGCCAGTCACAACCATGTCCTGATCACAGCCCCCACAGGCACCGGCAAAACCCTGACTGCTTTTTTATGGTTTATCAATCAACTGGTGATGAGAAAATGGCCGGAAAGCAGGCCTGCCGTCCTGTATGTATCTCCCTTAAAAGCACTGAACAACGACATCAAAAAAAACCTGGATCAGCCTTTGGCAGAAATCCGGGAAATGTTTGAGAAAGCCGGGGAACCGTTTCCCGATATCCGGGTCATGACCCGGAGCGGCGACACTTCCCAGGAGGACCGCAGAAAAATGCTGCGCCACCCGCCCGAGATCCTGATCACCACCCCGGAAAGCCTGAATCTCATGCTCAGTTCCCGCTCGGGCTTGGGAATGCTCTGCCGCCTCAAAGCCGTGATCCTGGATGAAATCCATGCCCTTGTCGGCAACAAACGCGGGGTCCATCTTATCACGGCCGTGGAACGGCTGGTCCGGTTGTCCGGAGAATTTCAGCGCATCGCCCTTTCCGCCACGGTGAAAGACCCGGATGATGTGGCAGGGTTTGTGGGCGGATTTCGGATGGACGGCCGTGACCCTCATCCCCGCTATGTCCGGAGGACGGTTGAAAAAATTGAATCCGGGATTCAGAAAAAATACAGGATCTCGGTCCGGTATCCTGAAAAAGAAGAGCAGCCGGCAGATACGCCGGTCTGGGACCTGCTTGCCAAAGAGATGGTTGACATTATTCAGAAAAACAGGGCCACCCTGCTTTTTACCAATGGCCGCAGGCTCTGTGAAAAAATCACCTACAAGATCAATCAATTGTCGGCTGAACCGGTTGCCTATTCCCATCACGGTTCGCTTTCAAGACAACTCCGGCTCAATGTGGAACAGAACCTGAAAAACGGGGGGCTCAAAGCCATTGTAGCCACAAGCTCCCTTGAAATGGGGATCGATATCGGAGAGCTTTCCAAGGTCATCCTGATCCAGTCCCCGCCGTCCGTATCTTCCGCCATACAGAGAATCGGAAGAGCCGGGCACCAAATTAATACGGAAAGCCGCGGCACTCTTTTTTCTCCCCATTCCCACGACCTGGTCTCTGCTGCGGTCCTGGCCAGGGCCATTGATGAAAAAAATCTTGAGCCTGTTCATCTTGTTGACTGCCCCCTGGATGTCCTGGCCCAGGTGCTCATCTCCATGACCGGTCTTGAGACCTGGGATATGGATGAATTGTATAATTTTATAAAAACAAGCCGGCCCTTTCATACCCTTAACCGGGAACACTATGATCTCGTGTTGAACATGCTGGCCGGGCGATATTCCGATGCAAGAATCCGCGAACTTTTGCCAAGGATTTCCATTGACCGGCTGGATCATACGGTTGAAGGGAAAAAAGGAGCGCTCCAGGCCCTTTATATTTCCGGCGGAACCATCCCGGACCGGGGGTATTTTCAGCTTCGCCACCATGAAACCAGCGCCCGGATCGGTGAGCTGGACGAAGAATATGTCTGGGAGGCAAAAATCGGGCAGATTGCCACAGTGGGCACCCAGAACTGGAAAATCATGCGGATCACCCACAATGACGTCTTTGCCGTCCCGGCAGGGAATAGCCATATGGATGCCCCTTTCTGGATTGCCGAAGGCATGAACCGGGATTTTCATTTTTCCGGGCTGATTCTCGATTTTCTTGAAAAGGCGGAGGACCTCCTGCCTTGCCCGGAATTTGAAATCCTCCTGAAAACCGAATTCCATATGGATGAAACCGCTTCAACTGAGCTCATCCGTTTTTTAAAAGAACAACGGGACTTCACAGAAAAACCCCTGCCGCACAGACACCATATTCTCCTGGAATATGTGCGGTCAGGACCGGACGGCAGTCCAGGCTCCATGCTGGTGATGCACACCCTTTTCGGCGGCCGGGTCAACCGGCCCTATGCTATTGCCCTTGAAGCGGCATGGGAAGACCGGTTCGGTGAAAAACCGGAAATTTTTCCCGGCAATGATGCGATTATTATCCAGCTTCCCAGTCCCATGGAACCTGAAGATATTCTTTCCCTTGTCACCTCATCCAACCTTGATGCCCTTTTAAAAAAGAACCTGGAACACTCGGGCTTTTTTGCCGCCCGGTTCCGGGAGTGCGCAGCCAGGGCCCTGCTCCTGACCAAAAATAAAATGGGCCAGAGGATGCCGCTCTGGATGACCCGGCTGAAATCAAAAAAGCTATTGGAGAATATCATCCGGTATGAGGATTTCCCGATCCTCCTGGAAACCTGGCGCACCTGTCTTCAGGATGAATTTGACCTTAAGAACCTTAAACTCCTCCTGGATGAAATTCAAACCGGAGCCCTTTCCTGGTCTGCCGCCTTTACCTCCCGGCCCAGCCCTTTTGCAGCCGGTATGGCCTGGAATCAAATCAACCAATATATGTACAGGGAAGATGAAGCAGCCTCAAAAGCTTCAGCGCTCGGCAGTCATTTTCTGCATGACATTGTCTTTTCCCCGAATCTTCGGCCGAAAATGTCTGCCGCTCTTGTGAAAGATTTTGAAGCAAAGCGTCAGTGTCTCATTCCCGGATATGCCCCCCATTCGCCCCGGGATCTCACAGACTTTGTAAAGGAAAGGATCGCCATCCCCCAAACGGAATGGGAGGCTTTGCTGCTGCAGATAAAGACCGATGTCCCGGATTCAATGGAAGCCATCCTGGATCTGACCCGGGACAAACTGGCCCTGCTTTATCCTGAAGGACACAGCTCCCCTCTGGTGATCTCCCGTGAATGGGGGCCTAAACTCATAAAGCAGTTTTATGAGTCAAATCAGGTTGTCCGATTGGAAACGCTTTCAGATAAAGCCCTGAAAAACAAGGCACCCAATGATCCTTCTGAAGATGAAGATGCATTTATTCTAGGCCAATGGCTTTCCTTTTATGGCCCTGTAGCCCCCAGCTTTATTCAAAAATCCCTTGGCATTGACAAATCAAGGCTGGATGATTTGATCAGTCGTCTTGTTGAAGAGCACAAGATCATTACCGGGCTCTTGATTGAAAACGGTTCTGACCCGGATATCTGTGACAGCGATAATTATGAAATCCTTTTAAGGCTTTCCAGGTTAAAGGCCAGGCCTGAATTTGACGCCCTGGAAATTGACCGTTTACCCTTATTTCTTGCTCATTATCAGGGCCTTACCAAAAGGAAGGACCACATCGACGGCCTGTTTAAATGCCTGGAACAACTCTCCTGTCTCCCGCTTCCGGCTGACTCCTGGGAAACCGATATCCTGCCTGCCCGTATTTCTCCCTACCATCCTTCTTTTCTGGATACCCTCATGCAGGAAAGCGACCTTCACTGGATAGGGTTTGAAAGAAAACATGCCGCCTTTTGTTTCAAACCGGACATGGATTTATTATTTCAGCCGCCAAAAGATTCCTGCACTGAAACAGAAGCGGCCGCGGCCGCGGCCAGAAATGTCGCAGACCCGGAACTTGAATCCATATTTAATTCAAAGGGGAGCCGTTATGATTTTACAAATCTTCTTAACATGGTTTCCTGCGATTCTAGAACATTGTCGGATAGAATCTGGAATCTTGTATGGCAGGGAAGACTTTCCAATGAAACCTTTTCCGCTTTAAGAAAAGGCATTGAAACCGGGTATAAGGCCCCGGATATTTTAAAACAGCAGGCAGGGAAACGGTTTGGCAGGCGTCAGGCCGGGACCGGGCTTTCCTTTTCCCAATGGAGGGGATCTCTTCCCTTTGCCGGCCACTGGTACAAACCAACCCTTCCATCAGACTCCCTTGATGAGATGGAAGCTGAAGAACTACAAAAAGACAGGGTCAGACTTCTCTTTGGCCGGTATGGGATTTTATTCAGGGAGCTGTTGCACAGGGAATTGCCGCAATTCAAATGGTCAAATATTTTCCGGTCGCTCAGGCTCATGGAATTGTCGGGTGAAATCCTTTCAGGCCATTTTTTTAAAGACATCCCCGGCCCCCAGTTTATCCTTCCCAGGGCATTTCAACATCTTCAGGCAAACTTGCCTGAAGATGTTGTCTATTTCATGAACGCTGCTGATCCGGCCTCGGTCTGTGGGATTTCCCTGCCGGCCATAAAACAGCTCTTCCCAAAAAGACTTTCAACCACCCATCTGGTCTTTAAAGGCCCCCGCCTGAAACTGGTCTCCCATGGAAACGGCAAAGAGCTCTTGATTCATGACGGGCCTGGTGATAAACACCTGGTTGAATACCTGTCCTGCCTGAAACACCTGTTGACCCGGCCGGTCAACCCCTTGAAAAAGATTACCATTGACACCATAAATCATCATGCAGCAGGCGAGAGCCCTTATCTCAAGGATTTTCAAACCGTATTCGACGTTCTGCCCGAATATCGGAAAATCACTCTTTACCGGAAGATGGAATAAAGAACATTGAAAATGGCCGTCAAAATGGTAAAATAACATGGTTTTTCAAAAACGGGTTAAACCAGCCTGAAACAAAAGAAAGGATTTTCCGTGAAGTCTAAAGCCCTTGAAGTCAATCTGTCGGATACACGAGTCGAGGTCGGGATTGACGAAAGATATGCCGTCCTTTTGAAAATAGTGTCATCCTATGTGGGTATCCTTAACCGGATGACTGTTTTTTTACAGGAATTGTCCCACCCCTATAAAAACTGGGAATTTATTGTTGGTGAGACCCGGTATTTTTCCATCCAGAATTATTACCTTTTCAAGCAGGACCCTGACGGAGATAAGGCCCTCACTCTTTTTACCGAGATTTATTTCAATGCCTTTGAATCTGATTTCAGTTCAAAACTGAAATCAGAGGCAGCAGACAATCTCATGCTGTTTTTGCAGCATATTGTCAGAGAATCCGGCAATGACCTGTATCGTTTTCTATCCGTGATTGAAAAAACCGTCCGGAAAATAGAAACCTATGAAGAAGCCTTGTTTTATTATTTTATCAAATCCTATTACCAGCCGGACAAAATCGCCATAACTCTGTTGAGCAACTTGAAGGATAAAGACCCTGATTTTTTCAAATCCATCAATCCTTTCCTTGTCAAATTTCATGATAGTTCATTCCAGTATTGGCTCGACCAGGAAGATCCCCTGTTCTGGGTCGGTCAAAGCATGGATGTCAATCAACTGGATCAAGGGCTAAAGGATATATTAGATGAAGTATCCCATAGCCGCATTCTTTCCTGGAAAAAGGATCTTGAAGCCGTTATCCAGACATTAAGCCAGGACCCTGCCCGGGCAACGGAAGCATTGACCCGCCTTGTAAATTACCAGGATTTTGTCAGCCGGATCTGGGCCGTGCCCCAGAAAATCATGAACGAAAACGGCAACGAAACGGCAGCAAGACATCTGAAACTGATTTTTCTGTTTTATATCATTCATATCCCCGGGCTTTCCGCCATCCATGTCCAGGCCCTCCGGGACATTAACACCACCTTGACCCATCTGATCGGGGATGAAGATTTTAAAAAAGACATCAATATTATCAACCAGACCTTTTCCCTGCTCAAGGAACATAAGGGCAAATACCCGGAAACGGTTCTCGATTGTATTCATAAGATAGGGGATGCAGTATACCGGACATCCAAAATCAATCTCATCAATTATTTTATTGACCGGGCCGTGGATCACGGGTTTCAATTTCCCATGATCGAAGGCACCGGCGAAGACTGGCAGATCAAAAGCAATTTGGCCCATGTCAACAATATCCGTGTATACCTGGAATTGATCAGCCGGCACCCGAAAAAATCAAGACGTCTTTTGTCTGCACTCATCATCTTCCTTGCCATCGGCGGGGTCTTTATCAAAGATACAGACCTCTTCCCCAGGGATATCACAAAATTCCTGAACTCTGATATCGGGCCTGTCTTCAACCTTGTAAAACAGCTTTCAAGACTTTTGCCCGCCTTTTTCAATGAAATAGGGGCTGAAGGCCGGTTAAGGGACATTTCCACTCAATTGGATGAGTCCTGTCAGAGAAAAGACCGGCTCATCCATTTTTTGAGGAAACAATGCCATGTTGAAAGCTCCAGCCGGATTGTAGACTTTATCCGGGAAGTCATCCTCTTCTGGAAAACAGGGGATAAAACCGCACTTGAACCTTATCTGCCCCCTTCCATTTATGGGGAAATTGAAGAAAAAGGGCCATTCGTGGACGGCCCCCGGAAAATTCTGAATTCACCTGAATTTAAAGAAATCATATTCCCTGAAGACAATCTCATGCATACTGAGGAAGCCATCCATAACCTGATTGATGCAGCTGAAGGGGTCAGTGATCCGGACAGGTCCCGGGTAAAAATGATTTTCGGATTTTACAGGCTGTTAAACCAGAAATACAGGATCGACAACCTGGAATTAAAAAGATACCTGTCTTCTTTTCATCCTGAAAACCTGCCCGATACCGGCAAACTCATTGCAGCCCTTGAAGAAAAAGATCTTGAAGATAAAATCATGGGGCTTCTCTCCTATATGCAGGAACTCAAAGATATTATCCTTTCGGAAAAAATATATGAAGTCAACGAAGCCATCTATCATAAGCGCCATTTTGCCGTAGATATCCCTTCCATGTACGGCAGTTACAATGAAGCAAAATTTGATGCGCTGGGGCTGACCCTGAGGATTGAGAGCATCCTCAACGTTCTTTTTGAAGAATTGATCAACAGCATTGACCTCCAGGTCATCACCAAGTCCACCTTTAAACGGATCTACAGCATCCTGAGCCTCTTCCGGCCGGCACTGGAGCTGGACGGCATCAAATCCAACCAGTTGAACGTCCAGATGGATTTTTTAAAATCCTCTGTTGATATCAGGACGTGCACCATCAGCCAGTATCTGGACATTTTCAAGGGCCTGCTCAGGGCCGTGGCCGATATTATCAATGATCATTTCAACAATATCCACGCCACCAATCTCTATCAAATTGAAGCCAGGATCGGAAAAAACCGGATCTTAAGAAAATACCTGCCCAATGAGCCCGGCAAACAGGAGTCCAAACTGGACCAGCGGGTGGCTGAAGTCTTTTTCATGGACCGTATTGCAACCTCCATCGGGCTCCAGCAGATTGATGTTTTCCTGAACAGGGTTCTGCACACCCTGTTCCAGCAGTCTGAAAAGCTCTCGCCCATCCATTTGAGCCGGTTGCTCAATTATGATCCCAAATGCTCGGTCATTGAAATCGGCAGCGACGACCCCATCAGCAATAATATCATCTTCCTCGGCAACAAGGGCCTGAACCTGATCAAGCTCAAAAAACTGGGAATCCCTGTCCCGGAAGGATTTATCATCACAACAGAAGTATTTAAATGCCGGGAAATCATCAACGATTACAAGCCGGCGAATGTGAATTTTAAAAAATTTGTAAACAAAATGGTCATAAGTCTTGAAAAAAGAACCGGTAAAAATTTTGGTGATCCGGAAAATCCCTTGCTGTTGTCTGTGAGAAGCGGGTCTTCCATCTCTCAACCCGGAATGATGGATTCTTTTCTCAATGTCGGCATGAACGAGGAAATAGCTTCCAGCCTTGCCGTAACCAGCCGGAACCCCTGGTTTGCCTGGGACAGCTATCGACGGTTTATTCAAGTGTATGGAATGGCTTTCGGCATTAAACGGGATGCCTTTGACGAGGTCATTGATAAAAAGAAAAAAAAATACAATGTCCTGCTGAAACGGTATTTCACCGGAGACCAGATGAAGGAGGTTGCCCTTGCCTACAAGCAATTGCTGAAAGCAGCCCAGATCAAATTGATTGAATCCCCCTTTGATCAGCTTTATCTGGCCATTGACCAGGTTTTTTCTTCCTGGGACTCCAAACGGGCAAAAGATTACCGGCGGATCATGGGCATTTCCGATGACTGGGGAACGGCCGTCACGGTTCAATCCATGGTATTCGGAAACCGGTCCAGGCAATCCGGCTCAGGGGTGGTTTTCAGCCACAGCCCCAAGCTTCCCGGTGATACAGCCAGGCTCTGGGGGGATTTTACCATTGGAAACCAGGGTGAAGATGTGGTTGCGGGACTTGTCAAAACCCTTCCCATTTCAGAAATCCAACGGGAGCTTGAAGAGCGGGATTCAAAAATCAGCCTTGAAGAAAGTTTTCCTGGCGTCTATGCAGAGCTTAAAAGAATCATCTATCAACTTCTGTTTGATGAAGGCTGGAATCCCCAGGAAATAGAGTTCACCTTTGAAGGGGAGTCAAGCGACAGCCTTTATATCCTCCAGGCCAGAGAGATGTCACTGAGAGACAGAAAGAAAATCGTGGATTTTGATGCAAGCCCCGAAACCCTTGCAGAAGCATACCTGGGCCAGGGAATCGGCGTCAGCGGCGGTGCCATGAGCGGCAGAATTGTGTTTACCCTGGAAGAAATCGATAATTTCAGGAGGGTTGATCCTGACGCCAATCTGATTTTACTCAGAAACGACACCGTGCCAGATGATATTCTTGAAATCGATGCAGCCGACGGCATCCTGACCGCCAGGGGCGGACTCACGTCCCACGCCGCCGTGGTAACCTACAATCTTGGAAAAACCTGTATCGTGGGATGTGAAAATCTTGTTTGCAATGAACCGGCAAAAGAGTGTATGCTGAACGGCATCAGAATGACAACAGGGGATTATATCAGCATCAACGGCCAGAAAGGCTCTGTATATAAAGGCATAATAAAAATCAATTAACCCCAAAAAAATAAGCGTAAAACAGCGAGGTCAGGCAATGAAACCAAATATTTCTAAAACACTTGGGATAAACGGACTGGGAAGAATTGGAAAACTTACTTTGTGGCACCATGCCGGCAGAAAATATTTTGACCGGATCATCGTCAACACCGGAAGAAAAGTCGGAAAATCTCTTGAAGATCTGATCCACTATATTGAACGGGATACCACCTATGGAAAACTTTCTTCCTTTCTTTACGGATACCAGGCAAAACCCGTCATCAGCGATGTGGACGAAAAAGAGGCCTCATTCAGTGTGAACGGCGTCACTGTGAAAATACTTCAGAAAGACAGAAACCCCAAAGATATTGAATGGGCAGCCCATGATGCAAAAATTGTCGTGGACACTACAGGGCAGTTCCTGGACCCTTCCCTTGCCGCAAATGCAGCCAAAGGATCGATCCGGGGTCATCTGGAAGCCGGAGCCCAGAAGGTCATTGCCTCTGCACCCTTCAAACTCAAGGAAGGCACCCCCATGCCCGAAGATAGCGTCACCACAGTCATGGGGATTAATGACAAAGTGTATGACCCCTTGAAACACACCATCATTTCCAATGCCTCCTGCACCACCACCTGCCTCTCCCACATGATCAAACCTTTGATCGATTATTTCGGCATTGAACGGGTGCTTTCCGCTTCCATGGCAACCATTCATGCGGCCACAGGGTCCCAGGCTGTGCTGGACCGCCTGCCCAAGACCGATGCCAAGGATTTAAGAAAAAGCAGATCCATCATGAACAATATCATCCTCACCACCACCGGTGCGGCAAAAGCCCTGCAACTGGTCATCCCGGAAATGGCAACCATCGGGTTTATTGCCGAATCCGTCCGCATCCCTACCGCCACAGGCTCCCTTATCATACTGGTCATGAATTTCCAGGAAGAACTCAATAAAAAGCCCATCCGGAGGGATTTGATCAATTCCATCTACGAAACCGCAGCCAATACCAATACAAACGGATACCTCATCTATTCAGACAAACAGAATGTATCCTCAGACATCATCGGCACCCCAAGGGCCGCCGCCGTCATCGAAGGCCATGAAACCCACGCCCGCACCGGCGCCATCAATATCAACCTGGAACATGTCCGCGGCATTGAAAAAAGCATCATGGAACAGATCAAAGACCAGGTCACCAGCATCCAGGTCACCCAGGCTGTGATCTATGGCTGGTATGACAATGAGATGGCAAGCTATGTCAATATGCTGGGCGACAGAACCGTGTCCATTGCCGAAGCCATGCATTGATGAAAACCGGAGCCTGATATGCGAATCCTGATGATCTCAAAGGAATGCGACTCTTCAAGCCTTGCCTATAAACTGGCGGAAGAGGGAAATGATGTCCGGTTTTTTGTTGAAGACCGGCATTTTAAAAAAGTATGCAATGGTTTTGGCGTCACAAAGACCAACAACTGGAAAAAGGACCTGCCCTGGGTGGGAAAAGACGGGCTGATTGTATTTGATTACACCGGTTACGGCAAAATCCAGGACGATCTCAGGGCAGAGG
>MGTJ01000085.1:11370-12282 GCA_001799395.1 Desulfobacterales bacterium RIFOXYA12_FULL_46_15
TCCCGGCCCCTGGGTGGTCAAACACAACGGCGATGTGGACAAAACCCTCACCTATGTGGGACGGGCAAGCGACGACCGGGATGTCATCGATCTTCTGGAAAACTACCACCAAAACAAAACCGCCATGGATTCCATCGTAATCCAGAAAAAAGTGGAAGGGGTTGAAATCGCGGTGGCCCGTTTTTTCAACGGCTCTGACTGGGTGGGCCCTATTGAAATCAATGTGGAGCACAAAGATCTGTTCAACGGCAACCTCGGACCCAAGACCGGCGAGATGGGAACCCTTCTCTGGTATATTGACGGGGGGGGGAGAGAACCGACTATTCAATGAAACCCTGGCCAAAATCAAACCTTATCTTCAAAGCACCAATTTCCGCGGCAATATCGATTTAAACTGCATCGTCAATGAGCAGGGGATATTTCCCCTGGAAGCAACGGCCCGGTTCGGTTATCCAGCAGTTGATCTCGAATATGCACTTTCCATTTCTCCTTTTGGGGAGCTTCTCAAAGCTGTGGCAGACGGCAGACCCTACCCCATGAAATGGCACCGGGGGTTTGGCATTGTGGTTCAAATTGCGGTGCCACCTTTTCCCTACACCACCACAGATAAAAAATACAGCTCCGAAGGTCTGAAAATCCATTTTACCGGAAAACTGACTCAAGAGGAGCTTTCCTGCCTGCACCTGTGTGATATTCAGCAACGGGAAACCCCTTCAGGCGAAAAAGAATATATCCTTGCCGGTACGGAAGGCTACGCCCTCTGTGTCACCGGCATCGGCCGGACAATACGGGAAGCAAGGTCCAACGCCTATGGGCTGATTGACAAGATCATCATCCCGAAAATGTTTTACCGCACCGACATCGGCCTGAACTTTATGGAAAAAGACGGAGCCATGCTCCGGGAATGGGGGT
>MGTJ01000086.1 GCA_001799395.1 Desulfobacterales bacterium RIFOXYA12_FULL_46_15
TGAATTGATTTCCTTTTGAAGCCATTGAAGAATTTTTTCCGCTTCATCCTCATCTTTCAAAGCATTGACGGCTATTTTCCGGGGATGAACCGTAATCAGTTTTCCTTGATTCTTAAAGGTCACACTCAAGGGTTCTTTTGTAAAGGAAGTGCCGCCAAGAACGGCATTCAGATAGGGGATAACCGGGCCCACATCTTCATTCAGGTGGGCGTAACAATGAAGCGAGGCTGCTCCAGGCATGCATTTTGATCGAAAAATATCTTTGGTATAACCTGTCAATAACATATTCATATCCTGGCTCTGTACAAGCGCATTTTCACAGTCTCAAGGCTGAGTTGAAGGATATTTGCTATCTCTTCACTTTTAAAATGTTCCAGCTCTTTCAGGATCAATACGGTTTTATAGGGTTCGCCCAGTGTTTCAACCACATCCAGCACACAGGCACTCATCTCTTTTCTGATCACCCGGTTGTCAAGGGGTTCCTGATATTGGTCACACAGGTTTTCAAAACCCGGTCCAGGGCCTTTCGGATCAGCCGGAATATCAGGGAGACTCCGCTTTTTTGCTGCCATCCGCCTGAGCCGGTCATAGGCAGTATGGGTGGCGATTTTATAAATCCAGGTCTTTATGCTGCTTTTGTCCCTGAATGTATCAAGCTCCCAGCTGATTTTTTCAAACACGTCCTGGACCAGGTCCTCTGTATCAAGATCAGGGGCCAGGCGGGCAAGATATCGTCTCAATCCCTGCGAAAAGGCCTTATATATATCATCAAATATCTGTTCTTTGTTCTTCACAGGGCCTTCCTTATATTTGGGTAATTTTTTTTCTTGGCCTTACCTTAGTCAGGAGGACATCCATATAATAATAAACCACCGGCGTGATATATAGAGTCAAAAGCTGAGAGGATAAAAGCCCGCCGACAACGGCGAGCCCCAGGGGCTGCCGGGATTCCCCCCCGGCTCCGAGACCTAGGGCGATGGGGAGGGTTCCCATGAGGGCTGACATGGTCGTCATCATGATGGGCCGGAACCGAACGACGGCACCCTCAAAGATGGCGTCAATGGGTGCTTTCCCCTCTTTTCTTTCTGCTTCAAGCGCGAAATCGATCATCATGATGGCATTCTTTTTAACGATACCGATGAGCATGATAATACCGACAAACCCATAGAGGTTGAGATCGCTGTGAAAAATCATGAGGGTGATCAGGGCTCCGAAACCGGCAGCCGGAAGCCCGGAGAGGATGGTGATGGGATGGATATAGCTTTCATACAGCACACCGAGGACAATATAGATAACAAAAACGGCCAGGGCCAGCAGTATCCTGGATCCGGCAAAAGAGGACTGGAAGGCCTGGGCCGTGCCCTGGAAACTAGTGCTCACCGTCTGAGGCAGCAGTTTTTCAGACAAAGTCCGGATCAGGGCCATGGCATCCCCGAGGGCAATACCAGGCTGCAGGTTAAACGAAATCGTCACAGCCGGGAGTTGTCCCAGGTGGTTCACTGACAAGGGACCAATGGTTTTGGAAAGGCTTGCAATGGTGTCCAGCGGGATCAGCTGACCGGATTTCCCACGGATGTGGAGCATCCCCAGGGTTGCAGGATCTCCCTGATATTTTGGGTCCAGTTCAAGAATCACCTGGTATTGATTGGTCGGGGCATAGATATACGATACCTGGCGGGAACTGTAGGCATAGGAAAGGGCATTTTCCACCTGCATAACGGAAAGTCCGAGCGCTGCCGCTTTATCCCGGTTGATGTCAACCTGGACCTGGGGATTTCTGATCTGAAGATCACTGGTGACATCCTGAAGTTCGGGAAGTTCCCCGAGTTTTTTCTCAAGATCTTCCGCAGCACTGTATAACTCATCCATGTCCTGACCCTGCAGGGTAAACTGATACAGGCTTTTGGAATACATCCCGCCGATCTGGATCGAAGGGATATTTCTTAAAAAAGTCTGAATCCCCGGAATCTTGGAAAACTTGACTCGAAGATTCTGCAGAATTTCTTCTGAAGAAAGCGTCCGCTCATCCTGGGGTTTAAGTCTTAAAAACAGGCGTCCCTTGCCGCCCCCGATGGAGGACATGAACCCGTCAATATTCGGGTCTGATACAATGATTGCAGACAAAGATTCCTGATGCCGTTTCATTTCTTCAAAAGAAGTACCCTGAGCCACTTCGGTGGTGCCGTTGAGCCGGCCCGTATCCTCTGTGGGTAAAAACCCTATGGGAATCAGGGTAAAGAGCCGGCCGGTGACAAGCGTAATCAGGACGACAGCCGCAAGCGTGGTCTTTCGATAATGCAGAACCTGTCTCAAGGATATCTCATAAAGTCTGCGCATGCCGTCAAAGAATCTTTCAAAGACAAGGTATAACCATCCATGCTGCGCAGCAGTCTTAGGCGGTTTTAAAAACCTTGAACATAGCATGGGTGTGAGCGTCAGGGAAACCAGGCAGGAGACCAGGATGGCTGCGCTGATGGTGACGGCAAACTCATGGAGGAGCCGGCCAAGAATCCCGCCCATAAAGAGCACCGGTATAAAAACCGCCACCAGGGAAATGGTCATGGAGATAATGGTAAAACCGATTTCCCTTGATCCCCTGAAAGATGCCGCCATGGCGGTTTCACCGTTTTCCATATGGCGGACAATATTCTCCAGCATGACGATGGCATCATCCACAACAAAACCGACCGCCAGGGTAAGTGCCATCATGGAGATATTATTCAGGGAAAACCCCATCATCTTCATGACAAAAAAGGTTCCGACAATGGAAATCGGCACTGCCAGGGAAGGGATGAGGGTAGCGGAGAAATTGCGCAGAAAAAGGAAAATCACCAGGATGACAAGGCCAATGGTCAAAATCAGGGTGAATTTAACATCGTGCATGGATTCACGGATAAGCTGGGACCGGTCATACAGGACATCCAGCTCTATGGATGCCGGGATCTGATCACGGAATGCGGGTAGAAGTTTTTTGACGCCGTCGACCACTTCAATGGTATTGGTTCCGGGCTGACGCTGAATGGCAAGAACAATGCCCCGGATATTGTTGTACCAGCCGGCCGACCGGTTATTCTCAACACTGTCTATCACACTGCCCAGCTCTTCCAGGCGGACCGGTGAACCGTCCCGGTAGGCCACGACAATAGACCTGTAGTCGGCGGCTTTAAAAAGCTGGCCGTTGGATTCAATGGTAAAGGACTGCTTTGTTCCGTGGATGACTCCGGTGGGGAGGTTGACATTGGCATTGCCGATGGCTGTCGCCACCTCATCAATTCCGATCTGCCGGGATGCCATGGCTTTGGGGTCCAATTGAACCCGGACGGCAAATTTCTGTGATCCGTATACATTGACCTGGGCTACCCCGCTAATGGTTGAAATCCGCCTTGCAATAATGGTCTGGGCATATTCGTCCACTGTGGAAAGGGGCAGTGTCGGCGAACTGAGGGCCAGAAAAAGTATGGGCTGGTCCGCAGAATTGACTTTCCTGAAAGACGGGGGTGTGGTCATATCCTTTGGCAACTGGCGGGTGGCAAGGGATATGGCGGCCTGAACATCCTGGGCGGCAGCATCAATGTCACGATCCAGTGCAAACTGAAGCGTGATGCTGGTGGAGCCGATACCGCTGCTGGACGTCATGGAATCCACACCGGCAATGGTGGACAACTGGTTTTCCAGAGGGATTGCAACGGCAGAGGCCATGGTATCGGGGTTAGCACCCGACAGGGAGGCATTCACCTGGATGGTGGGAAAATCAACATTGGGCAGATCATTCACTGGAAGCTGCCGGTAGGAAGCAATACCGAAAATAAAGATGGCCATCATAACCAAAGAGGTCATGATGGGCCGGCGGATAAAATTTTCCGCAATATTCATAGTGTTTTTTCCCCTGGGCCAGGAATATTTTTTGCTTCTATGGCAGCACCGGGTGTAAGCCGCAACTGACCGTCAACCACAATGGTTTCACCGGATACAAGACCTTTTTCAATCACGCTTTCCTCCCCCACAGCCGGACCCACGGTGACCGGCCGGACCTCAACGGTCTTCTCCTGATTTACAGTATATACAAACTGGCCTTCCTGACTTGTCTGGATAGCGCTGGTGGGAACAACCACTGCGTTTTTCAGCAATGAAAGCGTCATGATCACATCAATAAACCGGCCAGGCCAAAGCTTTTTGGAGGCGTTTTCAAACACTCCCTTGATTTTGATCGTGCCGGTCTCCGGGTTCACGGCATTATCCATAAAACTTAAGGTCCCGGTTTCAATATTCCCCGGCTCATCCGGAACCAGGGCTTCAATCTTCAATTCTGCACCAGCCATGGCTTTTTTTACATCCCCTATTTTCTTTTCCGGAATGGAAAAGACCACATTGATCGGGCAAATCTGATTAATGGTCACAATGGGGATATCATTTGCCTTGACCAAATTTCCAGTGTGCAGGGCAAGGGTGCCGGTCCGCCCGGATATGGGGGAGCGGATGGTACAATAACCCAGTTGTATTTTTGCACTCTTTATGGCTGCAAGGTCTGAATTCACCGCAGCGGCGAGGGATTCGGCATTGGTCCGGAGAAGATCATACTGGTCCTGGGCAACAATCCCTTCTTTCAATAATCCTTTGTAACGGGCAGCCTGGTCCCTGGCAAATTTTTCCTGGGCCCGGTTCCTGGCCAGGGCTGCCTCATATTGACCGAGAGTGGCGAGAAACGGAGCCGGATCAATTGTGATGAGAAGGTCTCCTTTTTCCACGTGACTGCCCTCTTCAAAATGGATCCGGGCGATCTGGCCGTTTACCTGTGATTTAACGGCAACCGTGGCAAAGGCTTCAACCGTGCCGATGGCCTTTAACTGAACCGGCACTTCTTTTTCCGCGGAAAGGGCCACTGTGACCGGCACTGACGGTTTTACCCGGGGTTTATCCTTTTCCGGTTTACAGGCATTTAAGACCAATATCGCCATTACCAGGCATCCGGTGATAAACAGTTTATTTACCGGCATCATCTTATATCTCATACTGATCTCTTTCCTTTATTCCATCTCCTTATAGAGATGGTCTGCTTCAGTTTCATCCACATGAATCCCTTGACGCTCCAGCAATTCACCCGTCACCTGCCAGAGGCGCGTGAGGGCATCCCCATAGGCAACAAGCGCTGCTACCCGGTTATTTTTCGCAGTGGCCAGATCAGTCTCAACATCCAGCACCTCTTTGGTGGTCGCAAGCCCGACCTCATTTTTACGAATAAAGGAATACAGGCGCCGGTCGGCAAATTCAACCCCGCGATCCATGACTTCGATCTGCTTAAACCCTGAATGTATCCCCCGCAAAGCCGCCCTAACCTCATTGGCAATATTTTCTTCAAGACTTTTGATCTTCAGCCGGGTCTGTTCGCTTTTAAGACGGCTTTTCACATATTCATTCTCAGCCGCCTTGTTCCCCAAGGGATAGGAAAAAACAAGACCGATGCTCCAGCCGAAATTATCAGGAAACCCTGTTGCCGGGGAATAATGGTCCTGGCTGCGGTCTATGGCGTTCAGCCCGGCTGAAGTGGTCAGCAAAAGATCGGGCTGAAGTTTATTTTGATATATACGGGTCTGGAATTCGGCCAGTTCAAGGTTTTTCTTCTGTTCAAGGATATCCGGACGGGTGAGGGCACGGCTGATGGCATCTTCTTCCGATATGTCCCGGGCGTCGCGGGAAGGGGTATCCGTTGTGGTAATATCGATACCGGTGTCCAGTTGCAGGAGCAGCCGCAGCACATCCAGTTGATCACCCACTGCCTTTTCTGCATCAATGAGTTCTTTTTCCCGTCCGACCACACCGAATTCTGCATTCAACACCTCAAGCGCGGGCATGACACCCGAGTCCACCCGGGTCCTGGTTTCAGAAAGAATGGTGTTTGCCAGTTCCAGGGAAACTTTCCTGACCGCCAGCTCTTCCCTCAGCCGGTAAAGTTTATAATAATCATTTCTCACCTGGGTAATGGTTTCAAGCAGCTTTGTTTTGAACCGCTCCAGGGATGCATATTTTGAAATCCGTGAAATACGGATATTTTCTTCAGTTACTTCCCTGCCCCTGTTTTTGAATAAGGGCTGGCTGATGGAAAACACAAGACCGGTCTGGCCGTAATGATCCAGGAGGGTCGGATTATTTGTGTCATTATCGGAATTGTTGTAACTGAGCGCTGCCGTAGCCCCGGTGGAAAAGAGACGGTTTAATGATATACCCGTGCTGAATGTGCGGGTATCGATGACACTTTCATTGATGGACGCTTTTTCTTCGGCAGTATCATCGTATATTGTCTCAAGGGTAACCTTTGGGTCATATATAGCGCCATGGCGGTTTATATCGGCTTCAAACAGGGCCGGGTTATAGAGTTCGGCCCGCACATCCAGATTTTTTGCAACAGCCATGCGAATCGCCTCATTCAAGGTCAACGGCAGAGGGGATTGTGCGGCAAGCGGCAGGCATTGGGCAAATCCGATCCCAAGGCATATAAAAAACATTAAAGACAATTTCACAAAAAGATGACTCCTCTCAATCATTTTTTAACACCCCCCGGGTGAGGATTCAATTTTATCCATACCTTTAATCATTCCTGGGCGGGAAATCAATTGGTAAAAATCCCGAACCCTGGAAAAAGATGAGTTTTTTTGAAATGGAAGGTTTTTTATCTCCCCTTGACATTTTGGATTCAGAACAAAGTTTATGGATAATATTTTAAACCCCATGGTATGATTTATTTCAAGGAGGCCTTATGCCGGGTGTATATGAAATTTATGTCAAGGATCATTTTGCAGCCGCCCATGCGCTGAAAGGGTATGATGGAAACTGTTCCAACCTGCACGGCCATAACTGGATCATTGAGGCCTATATCCAATGCAAAAAGCTGAACAAACTAGGCATCGGGATTGATTTCCGGGATGTAAAAACAGTCCTGAAAGACGTCCTGGGCAAACTGGATCATACCAATCTGAACGACATTGCAG
The DNA here is from genome assembly GCA_001799395.1 of Desulfobacterales bacterium RIFOXYA12_FULL_46_15. Classification (GTDB taxonomy): domain Bacteria; phylum Desulfobacterota; class Desulfobacteria; order Desulfobacterales; family Desulfobacteraceae; genus Desulfobacula. Next base: position 6,984 of record MGTJ01000086.1, read on the forward strand.
AATTCGGTGCAATTAACCCGACATCTGAAAATCTTTCCAAATTCTTATATTCCGAACTCTCTTTGCGGCTGAATACAGACTATATTAAAGTAAAAAAAATAATGGTATTTGAAAGCCCCGGGTGCGGGTCTGCGTATTGGGAGGAATAAATGCTGCTGAATATCTGCGAAATTTTTTACAGCCTTCAGGGAGAATCGACTTTTTCAGGCCTGCCCTGCATTTTTATAAGGCTTTCAGGCTGCAATCTCAACTGTTCATGGTGTGACACACCCTATGCAGGTGAAGAATCCTCCCCCATGGCCCTTGATCAGATCCTCGGCAAAATAAGGGTTTACAATTGCAATCTGGTTGAAATTACCGGGGGGGAACCCCTGCTCCAGGAAGCGACCCCTGCCCTGATTGCCATGCTCCTTGAACGGCATTACCAGGTTCTTCTTGAAACCAATGGCAGCCTCGGCATTCAGCATATTCCAAAGGCCTGCATAAAGATCATGGATGTAAAATGCCCTTCGAGCAATGAGTCCCATCAATTTCTAAAAGAAAACATCAATTATATAGGCAAAGAGGATGAGATTAAATTTGTGATCGGGTCCATGGAAGATTATGAATTTGCAAAAGAGATGATTGAGAATGAATTAGCCGGTATATCACAGAAAAAAATCCATCTTTCCCCGGTCTTTGGCCGGATTTTGCCTGAAACCCTTGCACAACGGATGATTGATGACAATCTTCATGCAAGGTTGTCCCTGCAGCAGCACAAAATCATATGGGCACCTGATAAGAGAGGAGTTTAACAAACAATGCAGGATAAAGCCGTTGTTCTTTCAAGCGGGGGGATTGACTCCACAACCGCCATGGCCATTGCGAAATCGGAAGGCAAAGATATTTACAGCTTAAGCTTCAGGTATGGGCAGCGGCATTCCGTAGAACTTAAAGCTGCCGTGAAAATTGCAAAAATGCTGGGAGCAAAAGCCCATAAGATCATTGATATTGATTTAAGACAATTTGGCCATTCCGCCCTGACCGATGAGATACCGGTTCCAAAACATAACACCCTTGACGATATAAAAAAAGATGAAGTCCCTGTCACCTATGTCCCGGCCAGGAATACAATATTTCTTTCCTATGCCATGGCCTGGGCCGAAGTCTTGAAAGCATCCTCCATTTTTATCGGGGTCACGGCCGTGGATTATTCCGGGTACCCGGACTGCCGGCCAGAATTTATCAAAGCCTTTGAAAAAATGGCAAACCTTGCCACCAAAACCGGAATCACAAAGGAAACCATCCTGAAAATCGAAACCCCGCTGATCCATCTTTCCAAGGCTGAAATCATCAAAACCGGTATTCAATTGGGTGTGGATTATTCTTTGACCATTTCCTGTTATGACCCTGATGACAAAGGGCGGTCCTGCGGTTTCTGCGATTCCTGTCTTCACAGGAAAAAAGGGTTTGCAAAAGCCGGTATAACAGATCCGACACCTTATTATCCGCCTGCCAGCGCCTCGGCATAGATCTCGACCGGATGCTTTACCCGGATGGATTTTGTTTTTTTTGCCAGCATATCGGATATCTGCATCATGCAGGCTGGACAGGAGGTAGCCACTGTGGTGCACCCGGTATCAATGATATTCTCTGCCTTTATCCGGCCGATGGCGGTTGAAAGATCATAGTGCATGAGGTTGAAACTGCCTCCCATACCGCAGCAGGCATCGCTGTTTTTCATTTCCAAAAGCACATTGCCTGATGCAAGAATCACTTGCCTGGGATCATCCGAGATTCCAAGGGATTTTTTAAGATGGCAGGGATCATGATAGGTCATGATCTGATTTTTTTGCCTTGGCACAGCCGATACAAGATCAAAGTGTTTTCCCATGAACCGGCTGATATCCACGGTTTTCCCAGCCAGGGCCTCAATCTTTTTTTGCAGATCCTTATCCTTATCTTTGAAAAGGGACGGCCATAATTTAATAATGGTCGAAGAACAGGTGGCACAGGCAGTCACAAGATAATCGAATTTTTCCTTTGAAAAAAGATCCACATGGAGCCGGACAAGTGCCTCAAAGGTTTTCATATCCCCTGCTGCAAGGGCCGGGATACCGCAGCATCCCTGGCCCCTGGGAACAAAAATCCCGGCATGAAAGTGATTCAGCACATCCACCACACTGTGGCCGATATTGGGAAAGGCCTTGTCAATCAGGCACCCGACAAAAAAAGCAACCTTGACACCCTTTCCTTCCACCCGGAAGTCATGTTTGTAAAAATTTCTGTTAAAGGCATTTTCCTTTAGCAGGACAAGATGCCGGTTCCGCAGCAGGGGTGAAGCGACCCTGGCACAGGAAGTGCCCTGGAGATTTTCTTCGTCTTTAAAAAAAAACTTTTGAAAAGCGCCTGCCAGGGCCATGAGCCCGTTAAACTTCTCAGGGCTGGACAGGATTTTTCGAAAGACCAGTTTTTTTGCAAAAGGCATCCCCAGGTATTGGGCAATGACAACCCGGGCCTTAAGAAAAATTTCAACCGTATTGACCCCGCTGGGGCAGCCATGGGCACAGGACCCGCACAGAAGGCATCGTTGCAGACGTTTGTTCACCCCTTTTGCATCTTTGAACAACCCGTCGATCAATCCATGGATCAGAACAAGCTTCCCCCTGGAAACATCGGCTTCCTTCCTTGTGCTTTCAAATAAGGGGCAATTGGCCTGGCAAATCCCGCAACGGGTACATAAGGCAAGCTCTTTTTCAAGCTTTTTCACATCCTGGGATAGTTTTTTCATTTTATCCATAAGAACACTCTGACGACAGCAGGACCTCCTCTTTGATTTCCCTTTCATGAAGCCCGAGGAGATACAGAAGACCATCCAGCCCGACACTTGTAATATTGTTGGAGGCTTTCTGGCGGACCATGGGTTTGGCATTAAAGGCCACGCCAAGGCCTGCAATACTGATCATGGGGAGATCGTTGGCGCCGTCCCCCACGGCTATGGTCTGTTCAAGGGTGATGCTCTCCCTCTGGGCCAGTTGCCGCAACAGGATGGCCTTTTTCTGCCCATCCACAATTTCCCCTGCGACCTCACCCGTCACCACGCCATTCTTCATATCCAGCTCATTGGCAAACATATAATCAAACCCGAGCCGGTCTTTTAAATATTCTCCCATAAACGTGAATCCGCCGGACAAAATCCCGAGTTTATATCCCAGCCCTTTAAGTGTCTTGGCCACAAGATCGGCGCCGTCTGTCAGCGGCAGCTCCCTTGCAACTTTCAAAAGCTGTTCCTGTTTTATACCTTTTAACAGCGCCACCCTTTTTCTGAAACTCTGGCTGAAATCCATCTCCCCCCGCATGGCGGATTCGGTTATCCTGTCAACCTCTTCCCCGGCACCCACAAGTTTTGCAAGTTCCACAATCACCTCTGCCTGGATCAGGGTGGAATCCATGTCAAAGACCACGAGTTTCCGGTTTCTCCGGTAGATATTATCCACATGGAATGAGATATCAACCCCTGTCTCCTGAGAAATTTCCATGAATTTTTTACGCATTTCCATAATGTTCAAGGGTTTTCCACTGACAGACATTTCAATACAGGCCCTGGGGTTAACCTGTGGATGATTAAGGGAAATCCTTCCGGTCAGACGCTTGATGCTGTCGATATTCAACTGGTTTTCAGCAATAATGGCAGCCACTGCAGAAATCTGCCGGGCACTGATTGTCCTGCCCAGAAGGGTAATAATCCTTCTTTCCTTGCCGTGGGCATGCACCCATTTTTCATACTCCTGGCTGTCAATGGGGTTAATGTCTATGGTAAGCCCCATGTTATGGCCTTCATACAGCATATCCTTGAAAATGGAGGAATAATCATGGGCATCCGGAATTTCCGCCAGGATTCCAAAAGAAATGTGTTCATGGATGACGGCCTGCCCTATATCCAGGATAGTGACCCCATATTCTGCCAGTATTCCTGTAAATTTTGCATCCAGACCTTTCCTGTCCCTGCCTGTAATATTGATCAGTACAACCTCACTCATTGCCGATACCCTTTAATTTCTGACATGGAATTCATCTCTTATTAAAATTTTAAAGGCAGAATAGCGTTTTTCTGAATTTCCCGACCTTTTCATATCCGCTGTGATTCTGCCTTTTACCTGATATTTTAGGTACTTATATATTTGCTTGGTCTAGGTTGCAAGAACTTTAATCACATTGTTCGAATTTTGAAAAAATTTCTTCCATTTTATAAGATTCCTCATAGCAGGAAGGCCAGTCCTTTGCCCATGGTGCGACCTTTGTCTCTCTCACCCTGTCGGATACGGGAAAATAGGGTTTGATATCAATGATGGGAGTTTTATCAAAGGCATCCATGTAAGGGACACGGATCAGCCCTTTTTCCACATCGATTTGAAAACAGGCACAGACTGTAATTGCAACAGGGTTGGGACGGAACTCCGACCGACAGGCAAAAACCCCTGCCTCAATCCCGGGTGCATAAGGCAGAGAGGTCAGAAGTGTCTCTCTTTTTTTGACCGTACCCTGTCTGTCGGCCCACCAGACAACCAGGATATGGCTGAACTGATCCAGCATTTTCAATCCTTTCCGAAAGGGTGCATCAATCTGCAGACTAAATTCCATCTCTGCTGCATTCACATGACCAATGGGATAAATTTCATAGGCTGCTGTTTCATTTAATGTTTTCATCGTTCTTCTCCTTGTATCAAAATTTATAAATCGGATTTAAAAAAGGCATCGGCCTTTTTCAACAATACCCGTTTATATAAGAGAAAAAGGGAATATGCTTTCCTTCCATTGCTTTTCAATTGACCCGGATTGCTTTTTTAAAGGGGTTTAACCGGGATGCAGATGTCCACTGTCAGTTTCCCGGCCGATCCGGCCTCATCCTGAATAAAGGGAAGATATTCATACCCCGGGCCGTCACCGGGCTGATAGCCGCTCTTTGGCAGCCAGTCTGAAAACAACCACTGCCAGGCCTCATAATAATCCGTGCTTCCCAGGTGAAACCGGGCGCAGGCATATCGGCCTTTTGGAAGCGTCATCTTTCCTATTTCACCTGCTACTTCAGTTTCCGGGGGAACAGTAATGGAAACGCTGATTCTTAATTTATCATGACTCGTGACATCAATATGG